>JAADFY010000149.1 GCA_013152625.1 Alphaproteobacteria bacterium | reverse complement strand
AATCTCCGGCAATGAACTGGTCATCGACATCGGGGCGGGCACGTCAGCGTTTTCCGGCGGTGGCGAGGGCGGCCGGGTAACCGGAACGTTCAGCCCGGCAGGTTAGGCCCGGTGTCAAACGGCATGACCGACAACAACCCCACGCCCACCGACTGGCTGGTGGCCCATGAGTTGGGAAAATCCTTCAAGCGGCGCAAAGTGGTCGACAATGTCTCGGTGGCGGTGCGGCGCGGGGAGGCGGTGGGGCTTTTAGGCCCGAACGGAGCCGGCAAAACCACCGTGTTCGCGATGATCATGGGGCTGGTCCGGCCCGACCATGGCGAAGTTTTGCTCGAAGGCCGGCCCATTACAAGGCTTCCCCTGTTCCAGCGTGGCCGGCTGGGGGTGGGCTATTTGCCGCAGGAACCCTCCATTTTTCGCGGCATGAGCGTTGAAAACAATATTCTGGCAATCCTTGAATCCCGGCCAGGCACCCCGGCCAAGCGCCGACAGCGGCTCGATACCCTGCTGGAGGAGTTCAGCGTTGACCATTTGCGCAAATCAGATGCGCTGGCCCTTTCGGGGGGCGAGCGGCGGCGGGTGGAAATCGCCCGGGCGCTGGCAGCCGAGCCGCGGTTCATGTTGCTCGATGAGCCGTTTGCCGGAATAGACCCGATCGCGGTCAAGGACATTCAGGGTCTGGTGCGCCAGCTGACCGGACGGGGAATTGGCGTATTGATCACCGACCACAATGTGCGCGAAACCCTGGGACTGGTGGACCGGGCCTATGTCATTCATGACGGCAAGGTCATGGTGCAGGGCAAGCCGGAAACCATCGCCCGGGATCCCGAAGCGCGCCGGGTTTATCTTGGCGACTGGTTCTCCATGGAATAGGCAGGTTTTTCTTCGCCTGCGGCTATTCCGCGCCGCGCCCATCCCTGTTTGGCACGAAACTTGTTTGCCAACGGCAAATCACCGTATGATCGGGCGATGGATAGCGGGCCGGGTGCCCTGTTGGAACAATTCGCATGGTAATGGCGCCACGGCTGGACTTGCGCCAGTCGCAAACCCTGAAAATGACGCCGCAACTCATGCAGTCGATCCGGTTGCTGGCCCTCTCCCATGTGGAGCTGGAGGCGTTTGTATCCAGCGAAATCGAGTGCAACCCGTTGCTCGAACGGGCCGAGGCGGAGCCGGATATTTCAGGGATTACTGAGGCGGACAAGCCCGATACATCCCCCGACGGCAGTGCCCATATCAAGGACAGCGTTGAAAATTTCGAACATCTTGGCAGTGCCGTGGCCATTGCCGGCGATCTGGACGCCGAGGTTGGTGATATATTTCCCGAACAGGTGGCCCAGGACGCCATTTCGCAATCTTTGGTAAGGCAACCCTTTGGCGCCCTGTCGGCGGGGCAGAGCGGGCCGGATGGCGGTTTTGAAGCCCTGGCGCCGTCCCCGACCACCCTGCGGGAACATCTGGGCACCCAGGTGGCGCTTATTCTTGGCCATCCCGCAGATCGCCTCATTGGGGCTCATCTCATTGATGGACTGAACGAGGCGGGGTATCTCGAGATCGGGCTCGACGTTATCGCCGCCCGGCTGGGCACCGAAGAACAGGAAGTTGAAGCGGTGCTCGGGGCGATACAGGGGTGCGACCCCCTGGGTGTGTTTGCCCGCAATGTCGCGGAGTGTCTGGCCATTCAGCTTAGGGACCGCGACCGGCTTGACCCGCTCATGGAGACTTTCCTGCAAAATCTCGTTTTCGTTGAAAAGTACGATCTGGCCGGCCTGGCCAGAAAAATCGGTGCCGGGGCTGAAGATATTGCCGACATGGTGGCTGAAATTCGAAAACTCGACCCGCGCCCCGGGCTCAGCTATGCCGGAATAACCACACAAATGGTGGTGCCCGATGTATTTGTGACCAAGGGGCGTAATGGCGCCTGGCAGCTCGAACTCAATTCCGAGGCGTTGCCAAAAGTTCTGGTCAACCGGACATACTATGCATCCGTGAGCGCCCAAAGCCGCAACGGGCGGGACAAAAGCTATCTGGCCGACTGTTTGCAAACGGCGAACTGGCTGATCAGAAGCCTCGATCAACGGGCACAAACGATATTGAAGGTCTCGGCGGAAATTATCGTACAGCAGGCGGATTTTCTGGAACATGGGGTGACCCATTTGCGGCCCATGACCTTAAAAATGGTCGCCGACGCCATTGAAATGCACGAATCCACGGTCAGCCGGGTAACGGCCAGCAAATATCTGGCAACACCCCGGGGCCTGCTGGAAATGAAGTATTTTTTCACCACAGCCCTTGGGGCGGCAAATGGTGGGACCCAGCATTCCGCCGAGGCCGTGCGTCACCGGATCGGGGAGCTGATTGCGGCTGAAAAAGCCGGTTCCGTGCTGTCCGACGACACGATCGCCGCCATGCTGCAACAAGAGCAGGGGATCGAAATCGCCCGGCGGACGGTGGCTAAATATCGTGAAGCGATGGGGCTGGGATCATCTGTTATCCGGCGGCGGCAGTTACGGGCCGCGCAATTCTAGCGCCCTTGTTTGGTCGTCACCCAAACCGCACCGTCCCGGCCTCCGAGCCGGGACCTCATATCCAGACCCACCGATCAAGTCCGGGGTGATACAAAAGTGTGTGCGCCGGGTGGCTCTTTTTCCCTCGCGCCGGGTGGCTGGTTTTTCGCTCACGGCTATTCGGGGCGGGTTCTTTAATGGCGGCTGCTCGCATAAAGGCTCGCACCTCGCCGTCGCAGGGGCGGCCTAAAGGGCCGGCTCGCTTTCGCTCGCTGAGCTCAAAGTCAGAGATAAAGGTGGTTCTTTTGCCTCATGGGCTTCACCCAAACCGCGCCGGACGGGCTGGTCGCGATCAGGCATTGAACTGCAATTTGGCCAGATCAGCGTAGCGCCCGCCTTTCTTGATCAGTTCGTCATGGGTCCCCTCATCGATCAAAACGCCCTGATCGAGCACTAAAATACGGTCCGCATCGCGAATGGTTGCCAACCGGTGGGCTATGATCAGCGTTGTCCGCCCCCTCATCAGCCGTGCCAGCGCCGTCTGCACCAGTTTTTCACTTTGCGCATCAAGGGCACTGGTCGCCTCATCCAACAAAAGGATCGGCGCGTCTTTGAGTAACGCCCGGGCAATGGCCACCCGCTGGCGCTGTCCGCCCGAAAGCATGACGCCCCGCTCCCCCACCAGACTGTCGTACCCGTTCTCGAATGCGTCGGCGAACTCATCCACCAACGCCGCTTTGGCCGCCGCCCGCACCTCTTCATCGGTGGCATCAAGCCGCCCGAACCGGATGTTGAATTCAATACTGCCCGCAAACATGGTTGCGTCCTGTTCCACATAGGACACCCGCTTGCGCAACAGGGCCGGATCAACCCGCCGCGCATCCACCCCGTCAATCATCACCCGACCTTTGTCCGGGTCGTAAAACCGCTGAACAAGGGCAAAAACCGTAGTTTTCCCGGCGCCCGACGGCCCCACCAGCGCCACGGTTTCCCCGTGTCTGACCGAGAAATCCATCCCATGCAAAACCGGCGATTTGTCCCGGGACATGTAGGAAAAATCGACTTTTTCAAACGCCAGTGTCCCCAGCGACGGCTCGGGCATTGGCTCGGGGTTCTCCAGCACTTTCAGCCCCGGTTTTGTGTCCAGCAATTCCACCAGCCGTTCGGTTGACCCCGCAATATGCTGCAATGTGCCCCAGATTTCCGATAGCGCCGACAGCGCCCCCGCAGCCATGCCCGCATAAAGTAAGAACTTGACAAGTTCACCCGGCGACATGGTGCCGTTCAGGACCGAAACCGCCCCCACCCACAACAGGACCACCGTACCGGTGGCCCCCACAAACAAGGTCATGGCAACCAGCGCCGCCCGCACAAGCAGCCGGTCACCTTCGGCCTCGTAGGAGCGCTCACTTTCGATGGAATATTCATCCAGCCAGTCCGGCTCGCGAGTAAAGCTCTTGACGGTCTTGATCGATGAGAAAATTTCCGTAGCCATGGCCGACAGATCAGCAACCCGATCCCGGGTCACACGGGAATAGTGGCGCACATAGCGCCCGAACCAGACAATTGGCAAAAACAGCACCGGCCCGATGATCAGGACCAGCGCCGTCAATACCGGGTTGGTCAAAAACATCATGAAATAGGAGCCGATCACCATGACCGAGGAACGTAACGCCACCGAGGCCGTCGCCCCTACTGCCGAGCGAATAACGGCCACATCGCCGTTCAGCCGCGATGTCAGTTCCCCCACCCGGTTGGTGTCGTAAAAACTGGCGTCCAGGGTCAGCAAATGCCCAAATACCGCCTGCCGCAGGTCCGTGACCACCCGCTCCCCCAATATGGAGATGAAATAGAACCGGGCCGCCGATGCCGCAGCGATAAGCGCTCCCAGAACAATCAGGACCCAGGCAAACCGGGCAATCAGATCAACATTGTTGTCCAGAAGTCCCTGATCAATGGCATTGCCCGATACAAACGGGATTGCCAGCGAGGACAGGGAGGATATCAGCAAAAATGCCATCATCGCCGCCAGGCGCCACGGATAGCGCAGGACAAACGGGATCATCCGCCGCAACGGTTTGATCGACTTGGGGCGCCCCGCTTCGGCCAGTTCCGCAGCCATCCGGCGGCGGCGGGACCGGCGGGGATAACGTTCGACAGCCGAGTTGCCGGATTTTTGACGCGTCATGCTCACCGTCGGTCGCCACACATGTTAACACAGCGAACCAGCGTCAGCCGGAAAAGGAACTGCCGGCGTTCCGTGAAACACCAACCGGGTAATTCAACAGTTCTCATACCGATCCCGTGTTTGTTTTTGCCAATTGAAGCGCCATATCGTCCCCGTTTATGGGTCTGGACCCTAGATACGCATTCGCGCGTCGGGTCGCAACTCGCAATGAATTTTCGCACTCGCTCCCTGCCGCTCGCACGCTTTTGACGTTGCAAACCGAAAACCGTCGCCGGTTTTTTTTTGCAGAACTTGCGCCCACCCCGGCGTTGATATACAACCCGCGCCGACAAACAAGCCAGCGTCATTTATGCGCCCGGCTTTGTTTTGAATGAAATTCTGGCCCGCTTTCGCCTGGTTGATGCCTTTTATGGCACAAGCTGCGTCTATGCTGGCATATCGCTGCCTGGAGACAAAAGGCCATGAAAAAAGATATCCACCCCGACTATCATACCATCAAGGTGCTCATGACCGACGGCACTGAATATGTCACCCGCTCCACCTGGGGCAACGAAGGCGACATCCTTCGGCTGGACATCGACCCAAAAACCCATCCCGCCTGGATCGGTGGCGCCGGCCATCTGGTGGATCGCGGCGGTCGGGTTTCGCGCTTTAAGGAAAAATTCAAAGGTATTCTTGGTTCGTAACCGAACCAACCCGTCAGCTCTGCTTCAAGCCCTCATAGGCGGCCCGCAATCGCTTGAGCTGACCGCCTATTCCATCCGCCGGCAGATCTTTTTCAGACGGAGCCTCAAGCGTACCGCGATCCATGGTATCGAGCTTGATGATGCGCCCGTAAAGCGCTTCCCCCCGAAAGATCAGCGTACGCAACGTCTCCGGCAACTGGTCAAATTCGGTTGCCCGGTCGTGCTGTGGCGCCCGGCGGAAGGTCACCTGGTGTCGTTCGGAACGCGCTTCATCGGAGCTGAGTTCCCCCTCACGCACGGCCCGCTGCAGCAAAAGCCAGCTGGCCATTTGCATCAGCCGGGTGGTTAAGCGCATGCTTTCGGTGGCATAGACAATCGAAACCGCCCGTTCCAGCTCTTTGGCTTCGGCCCGTCCCGTCCCGTCCAGATAGCCCGCCACTTCCTCCACCAGCCCCATGCCTTCCGCGTATAGCGCGTCAAACCCCGCGCCCGCCGCCAGCCGCGGCCCCAGCCGCACCGTTTCGCCTTTTTGTGTGCCCTTGGCCAAATCGCCTGCCTTTTGACTTACAAATAATTCCCTGCCCCTACATTAAGGCCACAGAACGGTTTCGTCACCTTGCTTCTTGTCCGGCATTTGAACCGAATTTTAGGCGCCGGGAAATCGCCGATACATCCAGACAATAAAAAAAGAGCCGTGAAATCACGGCCCTTGAAAGTTTACAGGGAGGCGTCAAACAGAGGGAGGAAATCGCTCTGCCGAGTTCAGATGAACTCTCGACAATGTTTACGTTAACCAAAAAGTGTTAATGCAATCTTAATAGGATCAATTTTCTTAACCGTGCCGGCTAACACCCGGCAAAGGTTAAGATTTTTTCACCGGGAAGCCCCTTTGCCCTCCATTTGCACCAAAAAGGCGGCATAGTCCTTGCCCGGCTCAGCTGCAAACCGCCCGCTGCCCGGCCCGACGGCACTGATCCGGTCAATGCGGAAAACCCGAAATCCATCGCGCCATTCACACCACGCCGTCAGCGTCCACACCCGGCCCCAATATTCGATATGCAGCGGCCGGATGCGCCGTGTGCTGCGTTGCCCGTCCAGCCGTTGGTAGCCGATATCCACCCGTTGCCGCCCGGCCACCGCCCGGCGCAGCTCGGCCAGATGCTCCAGCGTCGCCCCCCCGCCGCCGGCATAAACCGACATTTCGCCCAGATGATCGCGCCCCGCCCTGTCGCTTGGCAGCACGGCGTCGATCTTGTCCAGCAATCGCCCCGCCGCATCGGCCAGTTCCACATCGGCGGACTGGCGCACCATTTCCATCCCCAGATGCAGGGCCTCGAGTTCGGCGATATTCAGCGTTAGCGGCGGCAGGAATATCGGCTCACGCAGCAGGTATCCCACCCCCCGCTCCCCATCAATGGGCACCCCCGAGGCTACCAGCGTGTCAATATCGCGATAGATGGTGCGCACCGACACTTCGAGCCGTTCGGCAATGTCGCGGCCCCGCCACGACCGACCGCCTCGAAAAAGTTGCAGGATTTCAAAAAGGCGGTCGGTTCGACGCATTTACCCCACGCTGACCTTGAGTTGATGGTGGGCCATGGTTACGCTTTTTTCCTCCACCATGCCCATGAACGGCGCCACCGAAGCGTGTTTCATGAATTTCTCTGACGCGCGGTTGGCGTCCTCCAGCGTTTTCCATTCCACATGTTCGTGCCAGACACCCCCATCGCTGAGCGAAAGACGCCGGCAGACAAAGCCCGGCTGTGCGCTGATAAATTCACTGGTGGCGGGTACGATTTTGAGAAATTCATCCTCCGAAACCCCCGCCGCCAGCTTGAAAGTGACCTGTTCGATTATATGGGCGCTCATGGCCTGATCCTTTTGTTTTGATTGACCCGGCCAGACCTATATTATCTCAACTGACAGCATCCTGTCAGTTGAATTGGATCGCACGGCTACCACTTTGTTGCAACGATTGCATGCCCCGCAAAATCGCCCGCCGCCCGCCTGGAGAAAGCAATGCAAGATAAAATCTGCCTGATCACCGGCGCCAACACCGGCATCGGCAAGGCCACCGCCATTGCCCTGGCAAAAATGGGTGCCAATGTCACCATTGTGTGCCGCACCGACACCAGTGGAGAAACCGCCGCCAGCGAAATTTCCGCCGCCAGCGGCAATGACAATGTCCAGCACTTAACCGCCGATTTGGGCTCCCTGGCCGCCATTCGACAGGTGGCAAAAGATTTTCTGGCCACCCACGACCGGCTCGATGTGCTCATCAACAATGCCGGCCTGTTAATGCCGAAACGCGAGCTGACCGTCGACGGATTTGAAACCCATTTTGCGGTAAATCATCTGGCCTATTTTCTTTTGACAAGCCTGCTGCTGGATGCGCTCAAGGCGGCGCCCGCGGGCCGTATCGTATCGGTTTCTTCCATGGCCCACACCAAAGGCATCATCGATTTTGACGATCTTCAGGCCGAGAAGAAATATGGCGCGCTGCAAGTCTATTCCAACTCAAAACTGGCCAATATCCTGTTCACCTACGAACTGGCCCGGCGCCTGTCAGATACCAACGTGACCGCCAACTGCCTGCATCCCGGTGTGATTGCCTCGAGTTTTTTCCGTCGCCTGCCCGCACCGCTAAGATCTGGCGCCGGCCTGGTCCTCACCGGAGTTGAAAAGGGCGCCGCCACATCGATTTACCTCGCCTCCTCCCCTGATGTGGAAGGTGTCACGGGCAAATATTTCGCCAACAGCGCCCCGAAATCCAGTTCAAAAGCCTCTTACGATGTCGAAGCGGCAAAACGCCTGTGGCAAATCTCGGAGCAAATGACCGGCCTGGCAGGATAGCGCGGCGCCCGGGCTACGAGCCCATGGCGCTGGCCGCCTCCAGCATCACCCGGTAGGGCAGGGATCGCGAACCGAGTTGGTTGACCGTCCCGGACAAATAGACCCCGGTGTCCGGCTCGGCGAATAAAAACGCCCCCGATATGCCCGAATGGCCGATCAGGGTGGGTTGTTTTTGTATCAGGGAAAAGATTGCCGGCAAGCGGTAGAACATAATGCCGGTACCATAGCGCAAGGGAAAAAATATCCGCCGCCAGATCGCCATCATTGGCCCCAGCATGGGTTTGGGGAACAGCGCTCCGTCAAAAAACGCCTCGATGAAAACGAGCCCATCGGCGGCGGTTGAAACCACGCCGCCGTCCGCGGCAACTCCGGTCATGGCTTTGGGGATATCAAGCTGCCGGTCCCCGTAACGCATCGCCACCACTTTGCTGCTCGCCCGCGCCCCCGCATGGTCATACAAATAGGTGTTTTTCAGGCCCAGCGGCACGCAGATCTGCCCCTCGATTACTTCCCCAAGCCCCAAGCCGCTGACCCGTTCGATGATGGCGCCAAGAAGCTGGAAATTCGTATCGGAGTAAAAGGCCCGGCCCCGCTTGCCGGGAACAAACGCCGGTTTCATGCCCGAGCGGACCATTCCAACAACGTCATCAAGCCCGAAGGCCCGGTCCTGTCCGCCAAGTATCCCGCCGGCAAACGTTTTACCGCCGGCTTGTTTTTGTTCAAAATAATCGGCCAGTCCCGAGGTGTGGGACAACAAATGTCCCACCGTGATTTTTTCGGTGCGGTCGCGGCCCCCAAGAACATGCAAACCCTCCAGATACCCCGGCGCGAAAAACTCGAACATGGGCGTTTCCAGCCCCAACGCCTTTTTCTCCACCAGTTGCATAACGATGGCGGTGATAAACAGCTTGGTGGCGCTGGCCAGAAAATAAGGCGCATCGGGGCCGATATCCCCGCCGGGATATCTACCAAGAAAGCCCGTCGCCGCCTTCCCGGTTCGAGTATTTTTGGCCGCAATGGCCAGCTCATGAATGGCCGGGTTGGCCCTGGTCCTGTCTAAAAGCCGTTTCAGAGTGGCACTCAAATTCTCTCCCCCCCTGGCCCTCAGACCACCACGAACTGCCCCATCATGCCGGCGTCCTCGTGCTCCAGAATATGGCAATGATACATATAGGGACTGTCGGGATCGGCAAAATCCTCAAATTTTGCAATCATCCGCACGGTTTCATTCGGATTGACCAAAACGGTGTCCTTTAGCCCCCGCTCGCCGGGATGGGGGGCGGTGCCATTGCGGTCAAGTATCTGAAACTGGACATCATGGACATGGAACGGGTGGCCAATGGGTGAATCATTGCTGATTTCCCAAATTTCGGTGGTTCCCAACTGGATGGTTTCATCGATGCGCTCCATGCGCATCGCCTTGCCATTGATGGTCACCGGGTCGCCAAGCCCGAGCATGGCCATTGGCCCCATGGCCATACTCATCATGAACCGGCGCGTATTGCTCGCGTCCGAGGCCACCAGCCGGTCAATGGACGCCAGCCGGTCGGGTAGCTGAACCGAACCCCCCGGGGTACCGGTCGGGCGGATTTCAAGAAACTCAAATGCCGGCGCACCGCCCCCCATCATGCCGCCTGAAAGCGCCCCCGGCCAGTTGACCAGAAGTCCGGGCCGCCCGTCGCTGACATCGACGATAATCTCGGCCCGCTCCCCCGGCGCCAGCATGACGCGGGTGGTGCGATACGGGGCCTCGAGCAGGCCGCCATCGGTGCCGATCTGGAAAAATTCCCGATTGTCGGCAAAACCGAGATGATACGTGCTGGCATTAGCCCCGTTAATCAATCTCAAACGCACCAGGCCGGTTGTCGCCTCGAAAACCGGGCGCACCGTGCCGTTGGTCAACGGCACATTGCCCACCAGGCCCACCATGCGGTCCATGCCGGAAGGATCATAGGCGAACATCGTGCCATCTGCACCGAACCGCCTGTCCTGCAGCACGACGGGTATGTCATCCACACCATAGGTGCGCGGCAGGTCGAGGTTGTCACCCTCGTCGTCTTCGACAATGATCATGCCGGCGATCCCCTGCCAGACATGGTCCGCGGTCTTGCCCTCAAGATGGGGGTGGTACCAGAATGTTGCCGCCTTTTGCAGGACCGTAAATTCCGGCGACCAGACCGCACCCGCCTCAATCCGCTGATGGGGGCCGCCATCCATTTTTGCCGGCAGGTGAAACCCGTGCCAATGCAAGGTGGTGGGCTCGCCGATGGAATTTGTCACGTTCAAACGTACATCAGTACCGCTGCGCATCAAAAGCGTTGGCCCGAGCAAGGCCCCGTTAACCCCCCGGGTTGCCGATTTGACCCCGGGCACAAATTCGGTGGTCCCGTTTTGCACCTCAAGGTCATAGATGGTGACACCGCCCGCGGTGCGCCCGGTTTCAAGTGCCGGAATGGCCAGCGCGTTGGTGCGCTCGGGTCGTTCCTGGGCAAACGCCCGCCCGCCCCTCATGTCAAACATTCCCCCGGCCATTCCGCCGCCGGCGCCAGCCCAAAGGGCAGTGCCGCCCAGTGCCGCGCCGCCCAGTGCCAGACCACCCAGCCCGGCGGATTTCAGGAAATGACGGCGGTTCTGCGAATGGGAAAAAACGGGTTTGGTGGATTTTCTAGTCATGGGGCGCGTCCTTTTTGGTGTAATATAAGTATCGCGCCATATATAGGGAATGCGGCAGAAATGTTCAGCCCGGCAAGAAAGCCAAATTGCCGCACAACCATCGAAGGTTGCAACAGGTCCGGCTGCGGGCCCAAACAGCTATTGGTGCCCAAACGGTTATTGCTCACACGCCCGCCGGGATTGACCACGAACCACCGCCTCGAAATTATGCAGCGACCCTCTGCCGCTGGCGCACCAGATACTCCGCCACCATCAGGTTGGGGATCCAGCACAGGAAGGCAATGATCGGATAGGCGACCTCGAACGGCACCCCGGGCACCAGAAAGACCGGCAGCCACAGCCTTAACGTTACCCCGGCAAAGGTCAGCGCCGCCGAACGGATCATCCACGCCCTGTGTTCGCCAATCCTGCCCGCCCGCGCATGTAGCACCGCTTGGGCCGTGGTCCAAAGCCACAAAACCGCCAGGACGAAGAACCCGGTCGCCGCCACCGGGCCGGCGTTGGTCGTAACCGCAATGACCATCCCGGAAACACCGGCAATTACAACCATGGCCACATAGACGCGTCCCATAAGCCGGTGCCGGGCCGGCCTGCGGTTGCGAAAATTGCCCCAGAGCTGAAATGGCACAATGACCATGGCAATGGGACCGGCAACGATATGAGCGATGAACGCCAGCCGCTGCCCCTCCAGGTGATGCACCATGTTTGGAAACGCGGTTTCCAGGCCAAGACCAAGAAACCGCCACGAGGCCAACGCGACCCCGATGGACAGGAACCAGAACAAAAACACCCGTGTCTTGTGCATCACGGTTGGGGTTGCTGACATGTAAATCTCCGTTTTTAACGTACTGCAGCACCCTGCAAATAGCTCGGCGGTGCCTTTTTTCTTGATCTGCCGACCAAATTCGTCAGCGGTGACGTCTGGCGTTCAGGGCGCCCCGGTCCCGTCTTGGGTCCCGCCTTGGGGTCCCGTCTTGGGTCCCGCCTTGGGTCCCGCTTTGGGTCCAACTGAATGCAATTCATCCGGTAGAAGTCAGTTCCGGCAACTTGACAATGTAAAGTTCGTGGGAAGAACCACATTTAACTTGACGCTGTCAAGCCAACAGCCATATGCAGCCCCATGTCACCACCAAAGGACCCTGCGGCCCCCGCGCGCGCGCGCCCAAAAACGCCTCCCGCCGGCGGCAAACCCTCCCACCACCACGGCACCTTGCGCGAAGCGTTGATCGGGGCCGGCATCGAGTTGCTGGATGAAGGCGGGCTTGGCGGGTTGACCCTGCGCCGTTGTGCCGCCCGGGCCGGCGTTTCCCATGCCGCCCCGGCCCACCACTTTGCCGGCTTAAGCGGCCTGTTAACCGCCATTGTTGCCCGGGGGTATAAAATTTTCACCCGGACCATGATTGCCGAACGCAGCCAGGCCGCCGCCGATCCTCGCGCACAACTGGTTGCCATTTGTAATGGTTACCTGCGTTTTTCTGAAGAAAACGGTGCCCTGTTTACCCTGATGTTCTCCACCCAGAACCTTGATTTCGACAATCCCGAACTGGCCACAAGCTCCGCCGCCGCCTATCAGGTTCTCGCCGACGGGTGCGCACCGTTTCGCCAGGGCGCTGCAGGCAGCACCGGCACTGAAATAATGGTCTGGTCCCTGGTCCACGGGTTTGCCACCCTGTCCCGGCGCAACCGGCCCGGGCAGGCCAACCGGATGAACCCGGAGCTCAAATTCGAGAGCATTTTGCCCGACCTTGAGCTGATTTAGTTTCAGACCTTTTTCCCGCCCAAGCACCTCAAGGACACAGGTGCTTGACCCCGCCATGATTCTATATGATAGATTGCATATATAGCCATAGTGTCGCGCGCCGTTTTGTCACATATCACACGCGCACCATCGTTGGCCGGGGGGGTAAATATGCAGAACGCGCTTGGCCTTATGGGCGATCAGGCGATTATGATCGCCATCACATTCGCGCTTGGGATCGGCGGCATTGCCGCCCTTTTTCTGGCGCTGTTCTGGCCAAAACGCTGGCGCATGAAATACCGCATGGAGGTCGGCTTTGTTTTGTTGCTGGTCGCGGTGGCGATTTATGCCGACTGGCGCAGCACCGAAACCTTCCAGGCCTATGATGCCGGCCTTCGCGCCGAAGGCGTGTCCGGCACCATAGTTGATCCGGCAGCCCGCGCCTCATTTGATCGCACGATTACAGTTCTCGCGTTTCAGTGGGGATTTGTCTTTACCACCGAGGACGGCAAGATTTCGCGCAATGCCGTTCGTGTCGAACCCGGTGAGAAGGTTCTTTTTCAAATTCTCTCCAACGATGTCATCCACGGCTTTAATATTCCCGTGGCCGGCATAACCACCGAATTCGACCCCGGAAAAGACCGGGAAATATGGATAAAGGCGCCCAGAGAACCGGGCAAATATCTCATTCAATGTGTCAATTATTGCGGCGTCGGCCATGCCCAGATGAAAGCATGGCTGGTGGTTGGCGATATTGAAGCGGCTTAAGGCGGGGGACACCTGAAATGGCATCTGATCTGGATACCCAACGTATGGGCGCAACGCCCCACTGGAAACCGCACAATGTGATCGGCGAAATGAGTTTGCGCGATCTGCTGTTTTCAAATGACTACAAATGCATCGCCCTTAAAGGCATTCTGACCTCGTTTGTCATGCTTGCGTTAGGTGGCGCGTTCGCCCTGGCGTTTCGCACCGAACTGGCCGTGCCCGACATCCAGTTTCTGGGTGCCCGGCCCTATATGACACTCATGACCCTGCACGGCATGCTCATGGTCTTCGGCTTTGTCATCCCCATCGTCATTTCCATTTGTTACTATATGATGCCCAAAGTGCTCGGCACCGGGCGCTTATTGTGGGCCGGAGCGGCCCAGGCCAGCTACTGGACGCTGATCCTGGCGGCGGTCCTGTTGATCATTTCGCGCCCCGATTTCACCTGGACCCTTTACCCCCCCATGTCGTTGCGGGTTGGCGGCGATCTGGTCTGGATGGGGTATGTTGCTGTTGTTCTGGTGGCGATTTCGGAGTTTCTGGCCGGCGCCGTCCTGTTGCGCAATGCCTGGGCTTCAAAAGGGCGCTGGATGAAAATGCCCATGATGGGCTGGGGCATGATGGCTGAAGGCGGCCTGTTGCTGCTCTCGACCCCGCTTCTGGGCCTCACCGGGCTGGTCCTGCTCACCGACTGGATGGGGGTGACGGCACTGTTTGACCCCAGCCGGGGCGGTGACGTCATGACCTTCATGTACATGTTCTGGTTTTACGGGCACCCCGCCGTTTACCTGCCCCTCGTGCCCGCGATTGCCATCATTTATACCCTGATGCCACGGCTGCTCGGTCGACCCATGTGGAGTTACATGTCCGGGGTGATCGCCTTCGTTTTGCTGTTTATTCTCTCTTTTGTGGTGTTTCCCCACCACTTTCAGCCCGCGACAACGGTGTTCGGCGTTGTGCAGCGGGTCACCCAGGGCCTGACCCTGATGATTTTTATCCCCTCCACCCTGCATGTGTTTAACTGGATTGCCACCCTGTGGAGTGATCGAATTCCGTCCTCGGCCATGCGCTCCACGCCGTTTCAGTTCATGATCGGAGCGATATTTTTCCTCATCATCGGCGGCGTGACCGGCTTTTTGAATGCCCAGATATCCGTCGACACGGATTTCATCCACAACACCTATTGGGTACCGGCCCACTTCCACGCCATGTTCCTCGGGTTTTGTGCCCAGATGGCCATTGCCGGGGTCTATTACCTCTACCCGTATTTCACCGGTCGCATGTATAATCAGCGACTGGCCGACACCCATTTCTGGCTGTGGCAGATCGGCATTTTCACCAAGGTCATGCTTATGTATGCCCTCGGTTACGCCTACTTCCCCCGGTGGGTGGTGGACTATTTACCGCTGGCGGAATGGACCGGGTCCCAGTTCGCCCTCACCGGCGCGGCCTATCTGATCGGCATCGGCTTTTTGGTATTCGTGACCAACATGGTCTGGAGCGCCACCCGTGGCCGTATTGCCGAGGATGATCCATGGCCCGTCAGCGATGACGCCACCCCTTCAGCTGCCGCTGTTCCGGCCGAATAAAGGAGCCTGAAAATGGTTATGAAATTTTTTGCCCTTGTCGGTCTGGTTGCGGTTATTGGCGGACTTTACCTGATCCTGCCCCAGGGCATCGGACCCACCGCGTTTCAAATGGCGCCGGCCAGATCGGCGATCCCGGCCTATATCGAAGAAGGTCTGTTTCCCGAGCCTGCCAGTCTGGTGAACAATGAGGCCATTGGCCATGCGATTTTTGAAAACCCGGCTGAAGATGCCGAACGCATAGCCGAGGCGCAGGCGCGCATGGCTGAAACCATGCCCGGCATGGACATGGACAACGGCGGAGCCGAAATGGACATGGACAACGGCGGAGCCGAAATGGATATGGCCGCCACCGGTGAAGCCGAAATGCCCGCCGACATGAACATGGGTAACGCCGAGCCTGAAATGGACAACGGCGGAGCCGGCATGGACAACGGCGGAGCCGGCATGGACATGCCTGCCACCGGCGAAGCCGACACCATGAGATCTGCCGAAGCCGAAATGGACATGGCCGCCACCGGCGAAGCCGAAATGCCTGCCGACATGAACATGAACACCGCCGAAGTCGTACACGACGAAGAGGGGGCAGAAGAAATGGTCAGCGGCGGTTTGATCATTCTGGCTCAGAACGCCGCCGTGGACCGGGAAATCGAAATCGACATGCGCGAGTGGGGCTATTCTCTGGGCGAACTGGAGGTCAATCCCGGCGAACGCATTCGGCTTACCATTCGCAATGCTGGTGAGATTCCCCATGAATTCATGTTCATGCCCATGGCCAACATGCAGGCCATTGCCTATCGGCTGGAACGGGCCGACTGGAACCTGCTCGAACATGATGCACCGTTCGAACAATCCGTCTTGATGCCCGGCGAGACTTTTCAGGTTTCGGTCCAGATTGAAACAGCCGGCGCCTGGATGTTCATGTGCATGTTCCCCTTTCACATGCAGATGGGCATGATGGGACAGATGGCCACCCCCGGCATGGCCATGGAAATGTAACGGCTGCCAACACCGGAACCAGCCGGGCGCGGCACTGGTTGCTGCGCCTTTTGTTTTCCGATTTACCTTTGGCGGGCGTAGCTTGGCAACTATTATCAAGATAACGCTAAACTGGGCGTCTTCCTCATCGCCAGCAAGCTAGAGGGCTGACTTCCTTAAAGTGTTTCCGCTGGGTCATTTGTTGATCCGGCAAGATCAAGTCTTCCTTGGTCTGCCGCCTGCGGTTCACGTATCAAGAGGAGTGGTTTTCCGATAGTCCCGCTCTTTGCAATTAGAATTCGATCAAAGGTTTCCAACGCATCCGCCCCAAGATGAACTGCTGTTGCTACGTGAATTGCGTCCTTTGGTTTAATACCATTATCCCAAACTAGAATTTGTGCTACCTCGGAAATTTTCCTCGTTACGTTGTAAACTCTGATGTAGCTACGACGGAAAAACTTCTGGACTAACTCAGCTTTCTCTTTTGGCAACCGCGGCCCGCCACGCATCCAGAGAACCTCCGCAAGTGTCAAAGCTGAAGTCACAATTAGGACTTCGCCACGTCTAGCTTTTTGAAGTACGCCGTCGCATTTCTGGGCCTTGCCATCTTCAGCCTGGAAATGGCCGAGGAAACAATCGCTATCCCAGTAGATTTTCTCGACAGTCATGCGTTTGCCATGATCCCTCGCACATCATCGGCAGAGGGCAACTCATCGTCCTCTGGCAATTCGTCAATTACATGCGCTTCGATGCTGATAGGCGAGCCGTCGCGGCGGTAGTGAATGCGGCCCGCTATTTCAACGCGCTTTCGAAAATTTCCCAAAACATTCTCAATCAGGCGTTCCGGGACAATGCAATTGATGGCCTTCGGGTAAAGGAAATCTTTGACACGGATTCTTAAGGCACCGGAATCACCTTGGATCGCCTCCAGCCGTCCTTCAATCGTGCCAAAATCATGGTAGTCGGTTTCCCAGTTCTCACGCACCACCCTCGCAATCCCGGCCCCGATGCCAATCGGTTTCCTTTTCACCCAAAGGTTCACACCTTTTCCGTTTTGATGTTTGGAAACGAGGTCAGACAAGCTTTTGAGGTGGCCGATAGCTTTCTCAGAAAGGCCTGCCCCAGCTATGTCACCACGCGCCAACGCGACGGGACCGAACTCCGCTTTGTTGTAGATCATTGCGAGTCGGGAAGGCGGCGCAGATGCACTTGGCTCAACCCCAATAAGTGCGCTGCCATCATGAACCTTAACTGTCCAACGTATGTCAGCCCCGTCGCCCTTTTGAGATTCTGTTATCTCTGCAACATAGCCCATGAAATTCCGTACAGCCGCAACAAATTCTTCAGGGGACAGATCATCTCCCAAATCAATCGTTAGGTCAGTCGGTATTTGGTCCGGCGTAGCCATACTGGGTTTTCCTTGTTGCCGAAATTCTACGCCAGTGACGGGGGCCTGTACATCAATCTCTTTCCTGCTGCGCCAATTTGCGGTGTGGCCGCCAATGCCCCGAAACAGCTAACGTCCGGTCTTTAGGCGTTCATCGAGCGCCGATTATTCGAACCGGGGCGGGATATGGCCTCCAAGCGCCGCACATACCAGCGCATTGCAGGTCTTTATGATCTGCTCGATGTCGCCTTTGAATACGGGCGTTACCGGCCCCTCCGCCGGCTCATGTTCGAAGGGCTGAGCGGAAAAATTCTTGACGCCGGTGTCGGCACTGGCCGCAACATGGCCTTTTACCCCTCTGGCGCAAATGTCATCGGTATCGACCTTTCCGAGGCCATGCTGGCCCGGGCCAGGGGGCGGCAAACCCGGGCCATGGGCCGCCGAGGCCGGGCCGACATTGATGTGGAATTGCGCGCCGCCAGCGTGCTCGATACCGGCTTTGCCGACGACGAATTCGACGCCATTGTCGCCACATTTTTGTTTTGCGTTCTCGACGATGCCGACCAGCAACCCGCCCTTGAGGAACTCAAACGCATCTGCAAACCGGGCGGGCAAATCCGAATTCTTGAATATGCCTGGTCGAAATCCCTGTTCCGGCGGCTCATCATGCGGGCGTGGGCGCCCTGGGTGAAATGGGCCTATGGCGCCGCCTTTGACCGCGATACCGAGCAATATGTCGAGGCCGCCGGCCTTGAGATCATCGAAAGCCGATTTGTTTACAAGGACATCATCAAACTCATCGTCGTTCGGCCAAAAAAAGCGTAAAAGCCTTGGACGTCCGAACGAACGACACCACTTGGGGTAACTAAAGCCTGTTCTAGCCAAACCGGAGCGCAAGCTGCTTGAACTTTGCATAGTGCAACAGCGTCACCGTAAACAGGGTCAGGCCGGCAATTTCCAGCCCCTCCTCAATGGTTGTGGCCACGGCAAATGCTGTCGTTTCCTCACCGCTGGTTGACGCGACAAACCCGCCAACCATTTCCAGGCCCAGCGCCCCGCCGACATAAAGCGCCCCCGAGGCAACAAACAGGGCGGCAAACCGCTTCGGCAAATGGCCAAGAAACGGCAGATAAATCAGGGCAAACCCGATTACCAGCGGAATTGCCGGCACTACCCAGGCGTAATAAAGCACCCCGTCGGTCTGTAAAAGCGCCCGCAACGGGTCCATCACCGCCTCATGAAAACTGGCCACTTCATCAAGTGAAAACAGGCCAAACACCAGCGCCAGCCCGCGCCAGGCCCATCGATGGGCCTCGCCGCGCAGTTTGGCCGCCGACCCACTTAACACGCACAAAAACGAAATGACCGCCATGAGGGCCGCGCTGAACCAGGTCGGCAAATTGGCCTCCCCGTCCAGATCGAAATGCCGGCCCTCCTGCAAAAATGTTTCCAGCCCGAACGCAACAACGTAAAATTCACGCGCCACACCGAGGGCAAAAACCACCACCGCCATCGAAATAACGATCGCCCCGATGCGCCCGGCGGGCCAGATTGCAACAAAGGAAGCAGATGTTGCGCGCCGGTCAACGCCGGAACGCTGATGGGCAAATGCCCGTGTCTCGGCATAGGTCGCAGGTGCGGTATGGGCCATGATCCCTCCGGAGCAATAATTGACCCTGTGGTTGTATTCGCCCCCGGAAATTCTGTCACTTGGCGATTGAAAACACCCCTAACGCGGGTGGGAAACCGGATCGCGTTTCAGGTCTTGAAGAAACTGTCAGCGGTTGATTGCGCCTCGGTTTTGGCACCGATTGCCCCCCGCAGTCGTTCGATTTCGCGCTCAAGCTGGTCGATATTGGCCTCCAGTTCGTCGATGGAAAGCTTGTCAAGGCTCATCCCGATCTCGAATATCTGGCGCGTTAGCGGCTCCTCATCGTCCATTTTGCCCTCCCCAGACCATTGCCGCACAATCGTACACCCGGTGCATAGTGTAATAAAGACCGGTTGCATCGCAGTTTGCCTGGGCCTATATAGCGGTTAATCCCTGAACACTTCTGGTTCAATGGGCGTGCAGGCGGAACCGGCTTGCACCCGTAAGGACCGGTTTGTCCCCTCTGGAGGAAAAATCATGGCCACATCTCTGCTCATGCCCAAGGCAACCGCCGTTTGGCTGATCGACAACACTGCCTTGACCTTTGATCAGATCGCCGCATTTTGCACCCTGCATCCCCTCGAAGTGCAAGGCATCGCCGATGGCGATGTTGCCGGGGGGGTCAAGGGCATCAACCCCATCCAGAACGGGCAACTCACCCGCGCAGAGATCGAAAAAGGCGAGACCGACCCCGCCTATCGCCTGGTTTTGCTCGATCCCAAGGTCCGCATACCAGAAACCAAACGCCGGGGTCCCCGCTATACCCCGGTATCCAAACGCCAGGAAAAGCCCAATGCCATTCTGTGGCTGGCCCGTAACCACCCCGAACTCAAGGATGCCCAGATCATGCGGCTGGTGGGCACCACCAAACCAACCATTGAATCGGTCCGCGAGCGCACCCACTGGAACGCCTCCAACCAGACCCCTCTCGATCCGGTCACCATTGGCCTGTGCACCCAGACTGAACTTGATTTCGAGGTCAGGCGGGCCTCCTCTTCATCAGCCCCGGTGGAGGAGCCGCGTCATGAAATCGGGCTGTTGACTGCCGAGGAGGCCATGGCCCGCGCCGAGCCGCCCCCGCCCCCACCCGTCCTCTTGTCAACGCCAGCTTCCCCGC
>JAADFY010000148.1 GCA_013152625.1 Alphaproteobacteria bacterium | reverse complement strand
TTTGGCCGGCCACCTTCCAGTTTACATTTTTGATCTGACGCTGATTGTCGATAACTCTGGGGGTTATGGTGGCGTTGCCGGCGCGCAGATCATTGCCAAACCACGCCACAACCAGAGCCACATGCTCCAGATTGGGGCAGATCGCCACCAGTTCATCTATGGAGAGGTCCCAATTGGAGCGCCCGGCGACGAGATGGGCGTTTTCCGGTTCGGTTTTGCCCTTGGCAATCACGCGCACCCGGGCCACTGGGTCATAGCCGAATTCCGTGGCGCCGGGAATGACGCACACCGCCTTGATCATCGGTTCGAGTTCACCCACGGGGCGACAGATTTCAACACTGATCTGTGGAATTCGATTGCCGAACGGGGTCAGGTCGAGCCGGTCGAATACAATATAGGCGAGGCCGCGATAGGCCGGCGCGTTGCCGGCGCCCTGTTTGGCTTCGATCAGGGCATCGGGGGCCTGGGTTGCATCGCCGGTATAAAAACGAAACGAGACGTTGCGGGTATCCATGGGCTGCCCGTCGGCCCAGATACGGCCCATATGGGCCACCTCGCCTTCACAAAGACCAATGGCAAAACTGGCGGCAATAATTTCCTCGCCGTCGCTTTGTCCCAAAGCCTTCGCGCCCCCACCGGCGGCGTCCTGTCGTTCCAGTTCCGTGGCCCAGATGATGTTTCCCGCCAGACGGTTCCAGCCGTATATTCGCGCAACACCTACCCCTTCCGAGGAGGTCAGCAGGCGAATGTCTTTGCCCGCCGGGGCGCTATCATCGCCGAAAATTGCTTCATCGATTGCGCTGCCGGCCAGAGCGCCAAGGGCACGGCCAATGGTCGCCCCGATCGGGCCACCAATGGCACCGCCAACAACCTGGCCAGCCAGTGAAAGGATCAGGGTCGACATTCAGACCTCTTTGCAGTCCCGGTTGGGGAAATGTTTGACCGGCAAGCCAAAGGCACCGACCGTGTGCCGGCGCCACCAGCGCGAATAGGAAACTTCACACACCCCGACCCGTTCCATGGCGTGGATGAAACGATCCGGGCCCGTCATGATGGCGCAGTGTTTGGCGGGCAGGTCCCGGCGAAATCGAAACAGAATGACATCACCGGCCCGGATGGGTTGGGTGCCCAAGGGCACGAGAAAAAGACGGGCGGCATTTTGTAGCGCCCGGCCGCCGGTGCCGTCGCGCCAACCCGGTCCATAAACCGTAAGGGGTGCCGGCAGAGGTCCGCAAAAGGCGGTGTACAAATCAACGAGCAAACCCAGACAATCACACCCGGCCCCTAAGGTGCGTGCCCCATGGCGATAGGGGGTGCCGACCCAGGACCGGGCCCGGTTAACGATCCGCTGGCGCATCATTGGCCACCAAACAGGGCCGAACCATCGAACTTGTCCCCCGGCTTGGGGTACTTCAAAACAAAATCAGGGCCCGGAATATGTGGAAACCCCTGAAAATTAAGCCCATTGGCAAATTATTTGGCGCCGCAGGTGGAAAATTTCTTGTCACAGCCTACGGTTACCCGGCCCGTGTCACCGGGCGTGACGGTTTGCAACACCTCGGTCCCGATGGACAGATAAATGGCGCCGGCCTGGATAAAATGGCGTTCCACAATATCCACCAGCCCCGATCTCTGCCCGGTCTGCCAGTCGATTTGCCCGGAAGAAGCCCAGTCATCAGACCAGTCCTCCAGTCCGGTTACCCGCAAAAGATGACGGGCGTCGCTGGACACGGCGGTGGCCAGACGCCAGTTTGCCGCCGCGTTTACATCGAACTGACAGCGCCCGTCGCCCAGCAGCGCATCGCAACTGCGCTGGAATACCCGCCCGTGAACGTTACTCAAAATCGCGGTCGCCGAGCGCAACTCGGCGCGAAACCCGCCATCGGCCTCGGTGATTTCTCCGATGGTGTCGGTGCGCAAAAGGGCGCGCTCGACGAGATTGGCCCAGTTGACGCGCCAGGTCTCAACCACCGCCCTGTCAAATCGTCCCAGCCGGATATCGGCGGTTGCAATGGCGGCGGAATCCAGAACGCCGAGCACCTCGACGGTATCGATTTCAAGCCCGAGACGGCGGGGAACTTCAGACCCCTCAAATCCGGATCGGGGATCAAAAGTCACACCGTCAAACACAAGCGCTGCGTCATGATCGGTAAATCCAAGGGTCACGCCATCCGTGCGCACCAGCTTCCAGCAGGTGCACAAACTGGTGGTCTGCCCGGCGATATGGGCGGCAAATCCGGGGTCAAAAATCTGCATCAGACCAGCTCGATGAGGGGTATGTCGGGGGCGTTGGCGGCATCGAACCCGGCAATTTCCAGGTCGAGCCGGTCGGTATCGAACCGGGTTTCAACATCGAATTCAAAGCCCGAGGTCAGCACGGCGGCGCCAGCGGGCGGGCTGGAAAAGCTGATCAGACCCGTCACATGATCAACGCTGAACCCGGCCCCCTCCACCAGTTCGCCGCCATCCACGGCCACCCGGACCGTACCGGTGACCGGCTTGGTAATGCGGCGGACAGCCGGGTCGAACAGCGCGCCATAGGTTTTGATGATCTGGAAAACCAGGGTCGCCCCGTCGCCGGTACCAAGGGCCTGATCGGTGGCGGTCACACCTGCCCCCACAGCTCCTGAAGTCCAGTCAAACGGGTCGCGAAACAAAAAACTGTGCAACCGGCCGCGCCGCTCTTCGAAGAACGCGATTACCGTTTCAAGGTCGGCAATCGACTTGATCCCATAGCCGGCATTGTAGCGGCGGCGCGATGATGCCCAGCGCTGATTGCGCTGTTCAGCACCCGACACCAGGGAAACCACATCGGTTTGCCACCGGGGGCCACCCCGGGCGCCAAGGGCGATATCGAGGGGAAATCTGACCGGATGAAAAACCATGTCAGCTCGCCCTCGCGCCGCGCCGCACGGCGCGCAGCAACAGGGCGCTGACCTCGGCCTCCGCTTTGACAAAACTGCCCGCATCGGAAGCGTTGACGGTCATTTGAATATTGATGGGCGCCCCCCCGGAGGTGGCCACCCCAAGCCGGCCATCGGGGCCGCGGCTCAGGGGCAAAATCGCTTCCGGCCCGGCTTCTCCGGCCAGACCTGTGCCCCCCAGCCCCATCGGAAAATAGGTGGGCCGGTTGATCACGCCACCCCGGGCAAATGCGGTAACGGGCCCAAGGTTGGGACTGAACGCGGTAAACAGTGAGGAAATGGCCCCCGAGATCGCCTGATCGAGGGGCTTTAACGCCGCTTTTAAGGCAATATCGGCGAAACGACGGCTGACATCGGCCAGCAGGTTGTTCAGGGATCGGCCATCGAGCACGGCCCGGCGCAAAGTGGTGGCCACGGTGGCGCCCACGGACCCGGCCAGATCCTCGATCCGGTTGAGTTCAATTTCAAGATCGCCGATCTCGCGTTCAAGTTCTTCACCAAACAAGGTTGTATCGGGCATTTTCAGCCTCCATCGGGAAAGCGGTTCATTAAGTCACGCAAACTGCTGCGGCCCAAAATCGGTAGTCGCTGGGGGGTGGTGGCGCGGGCAATGGCGGCCAGTTCCCGAGGGGTCAGGCGCCAGAATTCAGCCGGTGACATGTGCAACACACCAAACGCCAGCCCCATGGCCGCCTCCCAGGGAAACGGTTTCACGGGGTTTCATCCGGGCGTCCGAATGTCGCTTCGAGCAGTTCGGCGGCAATCGAAGCAGCAGCGGTAATGCCGCCCTCGATGGGCATGGCCATGAGTTCGTCATCGGTTACCGGTTCCCCGGCACCGCGCAGCCCGGCGCCCAGAATGGCCACCAGATCACGGGCCGAGACGCGCCCGCCCTCGAAGCGCTCCGCCAGCCCGTTCAGATCGCTGGCCTGTAGTCGGCCCTCAAGTTCAGCCAGTGCCCCAAGGGTGAGGCAAAGGGTGCGTTTGTGGCCGCCAATGACGGCCTCGATTTCACCGCGCAGGGGGTTGGCCATGATCAGATCACCGTGAAGGTGATAACGCCGGCGCTTTCCAGCGCGATGTCAAAGGTGACTTCACCGGCGTGATCGGCACCAAATTCAAGGGCAATGATCTGGAACGGGCCTTCGATTGTGCCAAAATCGGGAATAATGATCTGCCAGTTGCGCAATGTTCCGGCGAAAAACAGTTCGCGAACCCGGGCGTCCGACGCCTGATCCTTGAATATGCCGGTGCCCGACAGCGCCGCGCGTTTTACGCCGCCCCCGGCCAGCAGTTCGCGCCAGCGCCCTGCGGATTCGGTGTCGGTGACATCGATGGACTGGGCATTGAAGGCCAGGTTGCGGCTACGCAAACCGGCCAGGGTGATAAAACTACCGCTGCCTGTGTCATCGAGCTTGAGCAGCATGTCCTTGCCCGCCTGGGCACTCATGGTCTGATCCTCACGAAAATCTCCTTAAACTGGCTCGGAAAAAAGGCGCAGAAAGACTGCAGCCCGGGTCCAGCCACTACGGCGGTCGATACTGGTTTCAGTGCGCTCATGGACCCGGTTGGTGACATTGGTTGTGACATTGGAGAGGGTGGCGCCAAGGGCCACCGCACTGACTCTTGCAGCAATATCGAGTGCATTGGTGCGGCTGGCATGGCCAATCCAGATATGAAGCACCAGACGATGATCGGCGCCGGGGGTGTCATCGGCATTGCGGGCCAGCGCCGTGTGGCGAAAAATCGTAACGTAGGGCGCGCTGGCCGATTTGGGCGGGGCATCGAATACGCCGTTGGCCCCGATCAGGGTGGTCAGTGTGCCATCGGCGTTCAAAGCGGCGATCAGTGTTGCCGCCACATCTTTCATTGCATCTTCCATGGCGGCTACCCGGTCACTTTGATCGCGCGGCACTGGCAGGCGAGATAGGCCCGGCGCCCGTTCAGATCGGCAGTGTCAATTATTTCAAGGTTTAACCCGCGATATGTAATGCGGTCCCCGGCGCCAATATCAGTGCGAAAACGCATCACCACACTATGGGTGACCCGGGTGGCCACCCCATCGCCAGCCTCGATCCGGCCCGCCGATCTGGTGGTGACCCGGGCCCAGGCCTTGCCGCGCGGGGTGTGGGTGACGGTCTGGCCACCACCGGCGCCAATTGTGGTCAGGCGGCTGGCCACATCCACCCGTTCGCGCAGGGCGCCCAGGGACGGCGTGCCATGCCCGCTCACAGGGCCAGCACCCGATAAGATTGCACCAGATCGTCAAAGCCGGCGGGCACCACCGCGCCGCTGCCGGCCATGAGCACCGCCTCACGGTTTTCAAACCAGTGACCGACCAGAGACAACATGGCCTGACGCAAGCCGGCGGGAACGTCCGTAGCGGCACTGCCATAACCGGCCGTGTAGTCGATCTCGACGGCAAGATGCTCGCGCATCACCGGAGCGCCCTGAATGGTGGAGGGCAAAATCAATCGCGCGGGAACCGAACCGGCCTCGGGCAAAAACTGGGCTAATGCAAGTTCGGTGGGCACCCCGTCCAGATCATAAACGCGAACCGCAATAAGAGCGGAAAAAGGCCCGAGGGGCAGGCGATTCCCCCCCCGCTGGCCAGACATCGAACAGAACCCGCCAGTTCTGGTTGATCAGGGCGCGCCGTGTCATGGATTCCACATGAACCCGGGCGGCAGTGATCAGGGTGGAGATCAGGGTGTTTTCGCCGGTGTCATCGACGCGCAGAAAAGCGCGCGCTTCGGTCAGGGACACAGGTTCCCCCGCCGGACCGGCCAAAAGGATCGAAGTCATGTGCGCACCTCTTTGTTGTTGTTTGTTGGCGAAGGGCCGGCCGCGCATACCGGTGGAGGGAACAGGCGTTGCGCGGCCGGCGCCCGGGCGTCCGACAGGGAGGGGATCGGGACCCGGGGGTCAGGTTATGGAGAATTTGAGCAGTTTGATCGCGTCAAAATCCTGCACACCGCCCCCCACGCGCTTGGTGGTGTAAAACAGCACGTAGGGTTTGGCCGAGAACGGATCACGCAGGATATTCACACCGCGCCGATCAACCACGAGATAGCCGCGCCTGAAGTCGCCAAACGCAATTGGCGTGGTGTCGGTGCCGATATCGGGCATGTCTTCCGCTTCGATCAGCTCAAACCCCATCAGCGAGGCCCGGGCGCCAGCGGTTGCAGCGGGCTGCCACAAATAATTGCCGTCGGCGTCCTTGAGCTTGCGCAACACCGACTGGCTGCGCCGGTTCATCACCCAGCTCGCATTCTGGCGATAGCCCGCCTTGAGCGCGTAGACCAGATCGATGAGCACATCGCTCTCGTCGCTGGCGGGGAAGGCGCCGGCGGTTCCGGTGGCGATGTATCCAAGGTTGCCCCAGGTCCAGCTCGCCTCCGCCACCGAGGTGACCGAAAGGAACCCTGTGGGTTTGTTGACCCCGTCCCCGGAGACAAAAGCGCTGGTTTCCTGTTCGGCAAACGCGGCGTCCACTTCTTCGGCGATCCAGCGCCCCACATCCACGGCGGCGTCATCGAGGAAACTGGCCGTTGCCGCCGGCATGGCGTAAAGCTCGGTGGTGGGATAATCGATGGCGGTAATGGTCTGGGAGTTGGTCTGGGGGCGCACATCGGTTTCCCCCCCCCAGCCGGTGGCCGGCCCGGTCAGCGAGACCGGTTTGCGATAGGTTGAAGCGGAAACCTGACGGACACCTGCGATGGCGCGAATGGGTGACATTTCGGTCAGCCGGCGCAGGATTTCGGTCTCGGTTTCCCCCGGCACCAGATAGCCGCCATCGGTGTTTGATCCCACCGAGAGGGCTTTTTCCTCGCCCCGGCGCACATAGGCAGAGAACGCCTCGGCCTGTTCGGTGGCGGCAATCCGGGGGGCGCCGGCCTCAAGTGCGGGGCGGGCGCGGTAAAGGTTCTGGGCGTCGATGGCGGACTTTTGCGCATCCAGGGCGCGGTTCAGCCGGTCCATTTTTTCCGTGGTCAGCACATCGGCGGAACGGTTCTTTTCCAGTTCGGCCAGCCGGGCATCATTGGTGGCTTTGAATTCCTCGAATGCACCGAGAAAATCGTCGATCATCGCATCCATATTGCCGTTGGTATTGGGGGCGGCATGCGCTTTGGTTTCGCGCGAGCCGGGGTCCGGGTCGGTCATGGGATTTCCTTTGCTCAAGTGGTCAGTTGGTCGTGGAGTGGGCGGCTTGGCCAAATGACTGGGCGAGCCGGAAAAGCGCCGTGTCGGCGCGGTGCCCGATGCGCGCGGCATCCAGCATGGGGAAAGTAACAATGGAGACCTCCCACAGATCGACCCGCCACAGCCGGCGGATACCACTGGCCCCCTTGGTGGCCCGAACGGTGCGAAACCCGATGGACAGCCCGTTGATGGCACCGGCCCGGATCAGCTTGCGCAAAGCCTCGGAACGCTCGATCTGGGCAACAAGGCGTCCCTCGACATAAAGACCTTTTGCGTCCTCTTCGATCCGGTCCCAAACGCCCACGGGTTCCTTGGGGTCATGCTGAAACAGCATGCGCACGCCATTGGCGCCCCGGCGGCGCAGGGAGGCGGCAAACGCGCCCTGCATCACCCGGTCCCCGCCCTGATCGGTGAAGTCAAACAACGAGGCATAGCCGGAAAAGTTCCCGTCGGGCCCAACAGCCAGTGTGTTCATTTAGCCGCACTCCGGCTTCGTGCGGTTCGTGCTCGGTTGCCCCTCACCGGGGCGCTGGTTCGCGATTTGGGCCGGCGGGCAAGCGTACCGGCCAGGTTCCAGGCGAACTGGCGAAACACATCGGCGGGCGCCGGGGCGCGGCCCCGGTCGGTCTTTGGTGTCATTTGTTGGTATCCGATCTGCCAAACAAGCGGTTAAGGGCGGCGATTTCCTGAACGAACGCGTTAAAGCGCCGGTTGGCCCCGGCCAGCTCATGTAGTGTCCACACCAGCAGGGAACTGGCGCCGGTCGCCCACAGGAACAAAGCCAGATGGGCCAGATCGCCCCGTTCCAGCACCGCTTTCATGATTTCGTCCAAGGTTCAGGACCCGGCCCGGGCGCGGGGCACTATTCCCAGCAACTCGCGTTTTTCGTCGTCGTTGAGAAAATTTGCCGAGCCGACCCGCTCCCACAGGGCAGCCCTGTCTGCTGAAAGCGCTTCGATGGTTTCGAATTGGGGCACAAGGGTCCAGTTGCCCTCAAAGGCTGGCCCCAGCCAGATGCTCAACGCTTCGGCAATTCGGTTGACCAGAGGCACGATGGTCAGGCGCCAGAGCGCGCGGTTGGCCTCCGCATAATTGGCATAGGTATTGTCGCCGGGAATGCCCAGCATCATCGGCGGCACCCCGAACGCCAGCGCGATTTCGCGGGCGGCGACATTTTTGGCCTCGATGAAGTCCATGTCCTTCGGGCTTAACCCCAGGGCCTTCCAGTCGAGGCCCCCCTCCAGCACCATGGGCCGGCCGGCATTTGCCGCCCCCTGATAGCCCTGTTCGAGTTCGGTTTTGAGCCGGGCGAACTGTTCTTCGCTCATATTGCCGCTGGCGGCGGAATAAATCAGCGCCCCGGAGGGCCGGGCGGCATTGTCCAATAGCGATTTGTTCCAGCGCGAAGCGGCGTTGTGAATGTCGAGGCTGGTGTGGGCGACTTCGAGCGGCGCCAGCCCATAATGATCATCAAGGGGATGAAACAGGGCAATATGGAGCAGTTTCGAAAACCCCTCCTCCGCCACCGGGATCGTCCGGGTTCGGCCCCGAACGGTATATTCATAGGCCCGGGGCCAGCCATTGGCTCCCGGCACCACCCGCATGCGGTCGGGCCGCAGGCAATAAAGGCCCCGAACCTCATCATCCACGATCGCCGCTTCGAGATAGGCATTACCCGAGATCTGCAGATAAGAGGCGATGCAATCGATAAGGGATGTGGCGCCGTGACCTGGGTTTTTGAGCAGGCCGAGCACCGGGTGATCGGTCAGCTTGCCTTCGTCGGCGGTTACGGCAAAGGGCACGCGGGCGCAATTTTCAGCAATCATGCGCACACAGCGAAAGACCACCGCGTTGTGCATCAACCCTTGGGTGGAAAGGGCCGAATAC
>JAADFY010000147.1 GCA_013152625.1 Alphaproteobacteria bacterium | reverse complement strand
GGCGACCGCCACGAGGGCATCAAAAAACTGCCGCGGGGCGGCAATGGCGCGAAATCCGGCCAGGGTCCAGATGCGGCGCCGATCCCCGTCGGGAAACCCCAAAGCCTTGATAGCCTGTTCAATTGCCGCCTGATTATCAAGGGTGTTGATCGCCCGGCCAAACGCACCTGCTTTTGTAATCAGTTCAAGATTGCGCAGGCAGGTTACAATGAACGGGATCCGGTCCACGATTTCATCACCGCCCACCTGCACGGCCAGCCGGCCGATCTGACCGGCCTGTCGGGCATCGGCAAGAGCCGTCTCGGCAGCCGCCGCAATTTTTGCCGCATCGGGACGCAAGGCATCTTGCGCGGTCCGGTCGTGGTGGCTGGCCCGGGCATCCACATCCAGGGCAATGGGGGGCGCGACATCGCGCTGAAACCAGACCCAGAACGCCTCCACGTGGGCAACAAGGATTGCAGTTTCGGAAATAATCGGAGCGGTCGCCAGGGTAACGGGGCCAAATGCGGCCAGCAGGGCATCGCGACCGGACTGGCCGCCCGATTTTGCCTGTGGCATTGCCGGTGTCGCTTCCCGGGCGGCAGCCGCCCGTGCGTCCGGCGAGCTGGCCATGAGCGCGTTAAGTCGATCTATCGGGGCAAGGGTTGTCTTTTGCATGACGTGCTTTGCAGAACAAAATTGGCCCGGCCATCTTTGCCCATTTAGGTAAATAAACGCTTTTTATCGGCAAATATTCTCAAAACCGCATACCAGCCGCCATTAAGGAATCATCGAGGTGCGAGCCAGAGCCGTGTGCGAACCTCCAAAGGCAAAAGCACTCGGAGTCGGCCATTATACATGCCAGCCCCACAACCAGGACGGAGCGGGCGTTTAGCCCGCCCCCGCGGAGGCCGGGACAACGCCCCGAATAGCCGTGAGCGAAAACAGACAAAAAACCCCGCGCACCCATCAAAACAGGATTTGATCTAGTTGGTCGCCACGACTTGCCACTGTCCGCTTTCCTCGCGGCAGGCGGTGCCTGAATTGATGAACTCCTGGCCTTCAATGGCAACCACATGGCTGAAATCGCGGCAATCGAGGTCGTTAACCCGGACAAACGGGCCCACGGTCACATTGCCCGAAGCACCCACATCCCCCTGCCACCGCCGGGGAGCGCCGGGACGGCCAAACTGGAGCGCGAAATATTGCGCAGATGCGGCCTCGGTTTTTTCCTTGTCACTCATTAGCGCCGTCGCATCGGTACTCAGGAAATCCAGAATGGTGGTTGCAGCAAACTCCGGCGGCGGCGTAACCGATGCGGCGCCCGGGGTTGCGGCGGTCAGCGGCGCGTAGGCCGAAGGGCCGGTGTCAAGGCCGGCACAACCCGCCAGAAAAAGTAGTAAAAGCATGATTAGCGGGCGAAATCGTGAAATTGTCATATCTGGCCTTACCGCTTTTGCTCGCTGTTGCGAGGACTGGCACCAACCGACGCAATTGGGGCGAAATTTTGGTTAACGCTGAGTTGCGCGGGCTGCGGGCAGCGTCAGATTGACCCGGAGCCCCCCCAGATCCGCCCGCTTCAATTCGAACTGCCCGCCATAGATGTCAACCAGTTCTTTAACGATATCGAGCCCCAGACCGGTCCCCGGGGTCTTTTCGTCCAGCCTGACGCCGCGACGCAACACTTTTTCGATTTCCTCGGGTTCAAGCCCGGGCCCGTCATCCTCGATTTCAATCACGATCCATTGCCCGTCGGCATCGCCGGGTGCGGCCCGCAACGATACGCTGGAGGCGGCCCATTTGCAGGCATTATCCACCAGATTGCCGCATAACTCCTCCAGATCTCCCGCGTCACCACGAAACCACAGGGTTCCCTCGGCGGGCACTTCGGCGCGAATGGCTTTGGTGCGATAAAGCTTGGTCATCACGCCGGCCAGCCGCGACACGATCATGCCCGCATCCGTGCGCTGGCCAACGATGGCGGATCGCGCCGACAGCTGGGCCCGGTCCAGATAGGTGGTTACCATTCTCGACATGCGCCCGGTCTGGGACAGCACCGACTTGTCAAGATCGGCGACATTGGCCCGGGCGTCGTTGCGCATGACCGCAAGCGGCGTTTTGAGGCCATGGGCGAGGTTGCCCACCTGGCCCCGGGCCCGCTCGACGATCTGGGCATTGGACCGCAGCAGCTCGTTCACCTCATCCGCCAGCGGCGCGATTTCGGCCGGAAACGAGCCCTCCAGGGTTGGCATTTCACCGGCGCGAATGGACTCCAGCGCCAGGCGCAATCGCTTAAGGGGTTGCAGCCCAAGCCGGGCGACAATGAAAGAAAGGATAGCCAGGATCAGCCCGACAAAGGCCAGAACGAGAATGGCCTGGGAGCGAAAAGCGGTTACTTCGTCCTGAACCTCACTCCAGTTGCCGGTCACGGTGATTGCGATCTGGCCAAGCTGGGGGAATTCAAGCCGGCGCTGAAAAACCCGCAATCTGGTGCCATCGCTCATGGCCACATCGGCGCTGCGCAGCCCGGAGGCGTCGAAGTCGGCGGCAATGGCGGGAATGATGGTGCCAAAAACCGAGTCGGAACTGGCCAGCAAATTCCCCTCGACATCCTCCACCTCCCAGTACCAGCCCGAGCCGGCAATGGCGAACCTCGGGTCGGCGCCCCGAAGCGCACCTTCATCACTTACACCCACATCAATGACCTGCCCGACCAGGGTGGTAAGCTGAAAATCGAGGCTGGCATCGAAGGTGCGTTCCAGCGCCCGGGAGTAAAGTTCGCTTAACAGCAACCCGGTGGCCAGCAATGCAACCACCAGACCAATGGCCGAGGCCCAGAAAAACCGGGCGGCAATGGAGAGTTTTGACATCAGAAGCTGTCCCTCTAGCCTCCGGTCAGCTTGTATCCCAGGCCGCGCACAGTCTGGATGATTTCGCCGGGCAGTTTCTTGCGCAGCCGGCCAACGAACACCTCGATCGTATTACTGTCGCGGTCGAAATCCTGATCATACATGTGTTCGGTGAGTTCGGTGCGCGAAATAACCTCGTCCTTGTGGTGCATCAGATAAGACAGAAGCCGGAATTCATGGGAGGTGAGCTTAAGAGAGCGCCCGTCAAGCGTAACCTTGCCGGCCCGGGCATCGAGGCGCAGGGGACCGGCTTCGATTTCGTTGGAGGCGTGGCCGGCGGCACGGCGCACCAGGGCGCGCAGGCGGGCCAGCACTTCTTCCATATGGAACGGCTTGGCCACATAATCGTCGGCGCCGGCATCGATGCCCTGCACCTTGTCGCTCCAGCGGTCCCGGGCGGTCAGCACTAAAACCGGCATGGTGCGGCCATCCCGGCGCCAGTTTTCCAAAACGGAAATTCCGTCCATTTGCGGCAACCCGACATCGAGAACTACCGCGTCATAGGGTTCGGTATCGCCCAGAAAATGCCCCTCTTCGCCGTCAAAGGCCTTGTCGACCACATAACCGGCTTCCACCAGCGCTTCGCACAACTGGGCGTTCAGGTCTTTGTCATCTTCCACCACCAGAATGCGCATGATCGGTCCCCGATACCTGTTGACCGGTCAATTGTAGGGCAAGCCGTTGGAAGCATTCAAGACAAAGCTTCGGATCTTGCCGGCGGAACCAATGACGGAAAACACATACACCAGCCCGCCATTGCCGGTCCGGCAGACTTTCGGCAGCCCCGCCAGCTTGGCCCGCCCGCCGATACCGGCGACACCGCGAATGGCTGTCAGGGGCAGGATCGTTCCGTTCTGCAACGCCGAACGCACCTCGGCCTTGCCCAGACAGTTGCTGAGCTGGGCAGTGGTGAAGTTCAGCGGCAGGACGTCGATGGGCGCGACCGTGCCGCCTAACATGAACGAAAGGGCAAGACTTTTTAACATGGACAAAGATTACCCCGCCCCAAGTGAACCGAACCTGAATGCCGGCACTCCCAAAAAATCGTCCGGGAGCACATAAGACATGGCTCAGGCGTTGGAAATGTCGCCTTTAAGGCCCTTGCGCAGGAACAGGATCGCCAGCCCCTCCATGAGCAACTGCCCGGCGGTCTGCCCTTCGAAGGTGGGAATGG
>JAADFY010000146.1 GCA_013152625.1 Alphaproteobacteria bacterium | reverse complement strand
GCGCTTGGCCCCGTCAATGGGCGTCGGCACGGTAATGATAAAAACCGTGCAGCTTTCAAGCGCGGCACTGCTGGAGGTGAATTCAAGGTTTTTGGCGGCGCCCAGTTCAGCGGCGGTGGTCTCGAAAGTGGTGTCGTGCCCGGCCCGCAGCTCGCGTATTCGCGTATCCGAAATATCGAAGCCGATCACCTCGCCCCGTTTGGCAAATTCCACCGCCAGCGGCAGGCCCACATATCCAAGCCCGATAACGGCAATCCGCCGGTTGGAAAGGTTCATGATATTCGACCTGAAACGAACTCGGCGCAAAAGCTATGGTTCATGTGTTGCCAGCGCCGCAAGCTCAATGCCATCCAGCCGGCAGACTGTCCACTCGGCCATCAGCTTTGCCCCAAAGGATCGATAAAAGTCAATCGCCGGCCGGTTCCAGTCCAGCACCCACCATTCCAGCCGCCCCAGCCCGTTCGTCACGCATTTGCCGGCCATATGGGCCATCAGTTTCTTGCCCAGCCCGCGCCCGCGAAATTCCTGTTCAATGAAAAGATCCTCAAGCCAGATGCCGTGGCGGCCGCGAAAAGTCGAATAGGTATAATACCATAACCCGAATCCCACCGCCTCGCCGTCCCATTCGATGATTTCGCAAAAAACCCGTGGGGTATCCGAAAACAGGTCCCGGACAATATCGGCTTCGGTGACCTGCACTTCATCGCCGAGTTTTTCAAATTCCGCCAGCTCCGCAATGAAACTGATAATTGCCGCTGCGTCGCTGGCAATCGCCGCCCGGATATTGGCGCTCATACCGCAATCGGCGCTTTGATTGCGGGGTGCGGCTCGTAGCCGGCAAACGTGAAATCCTCAAACTCAAACTCAAATATCGATTGCCCCCGGTCGGCGATTTCAAGGTTTGGCAGCGCTTTGGGTTTTCGGCCCAGTTGCGTCCGGGCCTGTTCGAAATGATTGGCATAAAGATGGGCGTCACCAAGGGTTAGGATAAACTCGCCCACCTCCAGCCCGGACACTCTGGCGATCATGTGGGTGAGCAGACAATAAGAGGCAATATTGAAAGGCAGCCCCAGAAAAATGTCCGCCGAGCGCTGATAAAGCTGGCAGCTCAGGCGGCCCCCGGCCACATAAAACTGGAAAAGGCAGTGGCACGGCGGCAATGCCATGTCATCAATTTCCGCCGGGTTCCAGGCGGACACAATATGGCGCCGGGAGTTCGGACGCGCCTTTATGCCCTCGATCAGATTGGCGATCTGGTCGATCTGGCCCCCTTTTCCATCGGGCCATGACCGCCATTGCGAGCCGTAAACCGGCCCCAGATCGCCATGTTCATCCGCCCACTGATCCCAGATTTTCACCCCCCGCGCCTGTAGCCAGCCCACATTGGTCTGGCCGCCAAGGAACCATAACAGCTCGTAGATTATAGATTTGAGATGCAGTTTTTTCGTGGTCAGCAGCGGAAAGCCGGCCCCCAGGTCAAACCGCATCTGATGGCCAAAAATGCCGCGGGTACCCACCCCGGTCCGATCGCTTCGGTCGGTACCGGTGTTCAGGACATGTTCGAGCAGATAAAGATAGGTTTTCATACCGATCTATACGGTGATTTCGCCGCACCTTTATAGATGCCAGCCCCTGGAGGCTGGCCTCTGACCGAATCCGGGGTCCAGACTTGAAGTTTTAGGAGAATACCGAAAGCATGTCGGCTTTTTTGGCGCAAAGATAATAAAAAGTGAGCCGGTTTTTCATGCGCTGGCCATTCATCTGCTTGGCCACATGATTGACGATTTTGTCCAGTTCGGCATCCGTGCCCTTCATGCCCAGCTTTTTCTTCAGGAAATTGGTGCGCACCGACCCCAGTTCCTTTTTGCTTGAAGCGGCAACAAAGCGCGAGTCCCGGTTCCGCAAGGCAATTCCCAGGTATTTTTCAAACTTTTTGACAACATCCTCGCTCGCCTTTTTGTCGTACTGACGAACGTCATCGAGATATTTGCTCATAAGAATTCCCCCTCGTTTCAAAAACAACAATTCGAACAGGGTATCGGGCAATAGACCCGCCAGCGGGCACAACCCGGCTTTCGCCAATTACGCCCGGTTGCGGGTCCTGCAGCTTAAAATGCTCCAGCGGCCCCGTGGCCCCGTGCGGCATAGTGCCAAAGTCAGCGTTAATTACAAGCGTCAAACTGGCCAAAAAAGCAGCCATATCGCCCTTCGGCTTTGCAATCCGCCCATAAAGCGCCTATATTGCATGGGCCGGCAACGGCTATGGCGATAAACAGCGGTCGCAATAAACCCATCGGACCCGGGGGCAGTACCCGGCGCCTCCACCATTTCCCGCACACGGTTTTGCGGGCCACTATGGGGGCGAAACAGGATCGACGAGGGTGTAAAGGGTTTGCCTTCGCCCGGCATGGTACCACCGCATCGGACCAACATGATAGTTGCAAATGACAACTATGCTGAAGGTGTTGCTCTCGCCGCGTAAGCGGTGCGAGGCCTTCTATTTAAGTCCTTGCCTGTAGCAGGGTAAGGCGGGGTTCGCAGGCACCTGGCAACAGAAGCCTGCACTTTCTTTTCCCCCTTAGACCCGGCCCGGAGCCCCCTCATTCAGCTTCGCGAGCGGTTTTCATTGTGAGCTGCTTGCTTTTGGCCCCCAAGCTGTCCGATAAGTATATTTCACCAACCCCCTTTTAACTGATCGGGACAGATCGGACATTGCCCCAGATGGCCAAAGACCTCATCCGGTATGATATTCTTGCCCAGGACGCCCTGCGCGGTGTGGTCCGCAAGGTGCTCGGCGAAGTGGCGAAAACGGGGCTGCCCGGGGAACATCATTTTTTCATATCCTTTGCCACCACCGCCGCCGGCGTGCGCATTTCCTCGCGCTTGCTTGAGCAGTACGAAAAAGAAATGACCATCGTTTTGCAAAACCAGTTCCGCGACCTCAAGGTCGATGACAATGGATTTGAGGTTTCGCTTGCATTTGACGGCGTGTCGGAGTTTCTGGCCATTCCGTTTTCTGCGGTAAAGGGATTTTTTGACCCCTCGGTTCAGTTCGGGCTGCAATTTGATGTCCGCCAGGATGCAGTCGAACTGGCCGCCGACAACGAAACCGCAACCGACGGGCCCAAGACATCTGCCATCGGCGGCCCTTCGGTGCCCGGCGCCACCGAGAAAAAGGCCAACGCCAACAGCTCCGACCCCGAGGAAACCCCCGAGGGTGAAAAAGTGGTCAGCCTGGATGCGTTTCGCAAGAAACCGTAGCAAAATCCTGCGCACGGCCGGTTTTTCACAGATCAAACGCTCCGATGCAAAAGCGCTCATTTACCCTTGATGGCCACCAGACCTCTATCGCCCTTGAGGCTGAATTCTGGCAGGCGCTGGAACGCATCGCCAATGCCCGGCAGTCCTCCCTGCCCGCTCTGATTGCAAAAATCGACCGGCAACGGTCGGGCAAAAATCTCGCCTCCGCCCTGCGCGTTCATGCCCTTGAAACCACCCGTTAGACCCGCAAAACTTTGAACCCGGAGCCCTATTGCGGCGGCGGGAAAAAGTCATCGGGAAACAAAACGATCGGCTGATTTGGATCGCCGGGCAGCACCGGCAGCAGGTCCAGTGGCGGGGCGGGCTGAACCGGTGGCACCGGCGCCTCGGCCAGCGCCGCTTCTTCGGCCGCCAGACGCTCCGCTTCGAGACGCAAAGCCTCTTCGGCGGCCTGTTTTTCCGCTTCGATTCGGGCCGCCTCGGCAGCAGCTTCCCGCGCCGCCGCCTCCGCCTCGGCACGATGCAGGATTTCAGCCTCGATGCGTCGCACGCGTTCAGCGGCGGCCTCCCGGGCCCGTGCTTCCGCCTCGGCCCGCAACCGCTCCAGCCGCACCAGTTCTTCTTCGAGCGCTAAAACCTTGATGGCATCAATCATCTGGCCAAGATCGAGCGTGGCGTCCGGTGCCGTCCATGTCCCCCCAAGTCCCACATTTATCCGCCCCGTGGCTTCGGTGACGAACCCGTTGCCCGCGCCGTCGCCAATGGGGGTCATCGCCCAGTCCCCGGCCAGTGACAGATCGCTCACATTAAAATCAATATCGCCCAGCAACCTGAT
>JAADFY010000145.1 GCA_013152625.1 Alphaproteobacteria bacterium | reverse complement strand
CTAATGCGTACCAAGACCTTGAAAACCATTTGGTTTCCATCGCTCTTGCGCCTGTTATGTGAACAAATTGGCTCATACCATTTCATCTCCGTTTATGAGTCCGTGACCTAGCCCGGCGATAAATTTTCCGCCGGGATCAGGGGCAAGGGGCAGCTTTTCACGCCGCCCCTTTTTTCTGCTTTAGCTGGGGTCTTTGTCCGCCGGCTCGTCACCTTCGGCGGCCGGCTCTTCGCTTTCGCCTGCCAGCTCGTCACCTTCGGTGTCCGGCTCGTCACCTTCAGCAGCCGGCTCGTCACCTTCACCTGCCGGTTCGTCCCCGGTGCCCGGCTCATCGTCATCGTCATCGTCCCGGCTCTTGAGCGCAGCGCCCAGGATATCACCAAGAGACGCCCCGGAATCCGAAGACCCGTACTGGGCCACCGCTTCTTTTTCCTCGGCAATTTCCAGTGCCTTGATCGACAGGGTGATGCGCCGGGTCTTTTTGTCGAATTGCACGATCCGGGCGTCAACTTTTTGCCCCACCGAAAAACGGTCGGGACGCTGGTCGGACCGGTCGCGGCTAAGATCATTGCGGCGAATAAAGGCCACCATGGGCGTATCGCCGATTGTTACCTCGACCCCGCCATCGTTCACGCCGGTTACCGTACAGGTCACCACGGCCCCTTTGCGCAGCCCGCTACTGGCCTCCGCCATGGGGTCGCCGCCAAGTTGTTTGATGCCAAGGGAAATGCGTTCCTTGTCCACATCCACATCCAGCACCACCGCCTTGACCACATTACCCCGGTCATAGTCTTCCAGCGCTTCTTCCCCCTGCCGGTTCCAGTCGAGATCGGACAGGTGGACCATACCGTCCACATCGCCATCCAGCCCGATGAACAACCCGAATTCGGTCTTGTTCTTGACTTCGCCCTCCACTTCGGTGCCCACCGGGAACCGTTCGGCGAACGCGTCCCACGGGTTGTTCAGGCACTGTTTGAGGCCAAGGGAAATCCGCCGCTTTTCCGGATCGACCTCGAGCACCATGACTTCGACTTCTTGCGATGTGGCAACGATTTTGCCCGGATGGATATTCTTTTTGGTCCAGCTCATTTCCGAGACATGGATCAACCCTTCGATTCCGGGCTCCAGTTCGACAAATGCGCCATAGTCGGTGATGTTGGTCACCCGGCCGGTAAAGCGTGTATCCACCGGATATTTGGCGCCAATGCCATCCCATGGGTCGGCCTGCAATTGCTTCATACCAAGCGAAATGCGGTGCGACTCCAGGTTGATGCGGATAATCTGCACCTTGATGGTCTCGCCGATGCTGAGCACGTCGGTGGGGTGATTGACCCGCCGCCAGGCAATGTCGGTGACATGCAGCAACCCGTCGATGCCGCCCAGATCCACAAAGGCGCCGTAGTCGGTGATATTTTTGACCACCCCGTCGACCACCTGGCCCTCTTCGAGCTTTTGCACGATTTCGGAACGCTGCTCGGCCCGGCTTTCCTCAAGAATGGCCCGCCGGGAGACAACGATGTTGCCCCGCCGCTTGTCCATTTTAAGAATCTGGAACGGTTGCGGCACCGCCATGAGCGGGCCGATATCGCGGATGGGCCGAATATCCACCTGCGAGCGCGGCAAAAAGGCAATGGCCCCATCCAGATCGACGGTAAAACCGCCCTTGACCTGATTGAAAATCTGCCCTTCGACTTTCTCGCCCTTTTCGTAGTATTTCTCCAGCCGGACCCAGCTTTCCTCCCGCCGGGCTTTTTCGCGGCTAAGGACCGCCTCACCCAAGGCGTTTTCGATCCGGTCCACATAGACCTCGACCTGTGAGCCCACCTCAAGAGAACCGTCGCGTCCCGCCGCGCCGAATTCCTTCATGGGCACCCGGCCCTCGGTTTTCAGGCCCACATCCACCACCGCAAGATCATTTTCAATTGCTACAATGGTGCCTTTGACAACCGAACCTTCGCGCGGTTCGTTGTTTTCAAAACTCTCCATGAGAAGGGATTCGAAATCTTCCTTCATCGCCACGTCAGACATACGTTCTCCTAAACTTGTGCGCCGGGGTTGGATTGATCTTGTCAGTTTAATGAACCATACCGCCCGCGGCCCGGTGCCATCACCGGGCCCGGCGCACCGGGCGGGTGGCCATCACACTGAAATCCCTAAATTTTGGCGTTGCCGTTGCGGCCTGCCGATCTCCGAAAAACGCTCACCGGACACGGATTTGGATTTGGTGGCCGCGAATTCAGGTACGCCCACCTGCCGTGTCCGCAATGGCGCGCTCGACAATCGCAAGGGCCGCACGGAACGCGGCTTCTATATCCATTTCGCTTGTATCGAGCAAGTGCGCATCGCGTGCGGGGCGAAATCCGCCATGTGGCGCAGCGCGATCCCGTGCATCCCGGGCGGCAATTTCCGCCCGTAAAGCAACAGTATCGATCCGGACGCCCGTTGCCGGGTTCAGGGCGTCAAGCTGGGCGGCACGGCGGGCCACCCGGGCCTCCAGCGTTGCGGTCAGAAAGATTTTCACCTCGGCCTCCGGGCACACAACCGTACCGATATCCCGGCCATCGAGCACCGCACCACCGGGCTGCAGGGCAAACTGGCGCTGGGTATCAAACAACGCCGCGCGCACCCCGCTTATGGCCCCCACCATAGAGGCAAGGCGCCCCGCCCCGACACCGCGTATGCTTTCGGGATCGATTTTTCCCGCATCGAGTGTTCGGGCAGCCTTGATGGCTTCGGCCTCAAAACCAGGCCGCCCCTCAAACGGTGCAACCCTGGCCCCCACGGCCCGGTATAAAAGCCCGGTATCAAGGAATGGTAGACCGTAGTGGGCGGCCAGTCGTTTTGCCAGCGTGCCCTTGCCGGAAGCCGCCGGACCATCCATCGCAATAATCATGCCAGCCGCCTTTCATTGCCAACCGCCCCGACCCGCTTTGCGGCCCGCCCGCCAAACATATCTGCGCGATTGCTGCGTGTATTCATTTTAGGTTTGACATGCCCGGTGTCAGACCGTACCCAACGCCCACTTGCCACGATTGAGGCAATCGTGTTTCGCCAGATAATATATCTGGTATAATATCACCCTCTGACGATCCCAAGCCACTACCTGCAACCACAAAAGAGGTCAATAAATTGGGCAAACAAGAACGCGGCACCAAGCGCCAATGCCTGGGCTGCGCCGCAAAATTTTATGATCTTAACCGCGATCCGATTGTCTGCCCGGCTTGCTCGGCCCCGTTTGTGATCCCGCCCAAACCCGCCCCCCGATCCAAGCCGAACAGCGCGCCGGCAACCACCGTTGCGCCGGTCACCCCCCCTGCCCCCGCCGCAGCCGAAGTCAATTCCCCTGTTGATCCAGAGGCACAGAACAAAGACGACGAAGAAACGGTGCCTGAGGTCGAGGGTGAGGAAGAGGTCGAGGATATCGGCGGCGATGTCGCCAACGCATTTGTCGAAGAAGAAGACACCGGCGAGATCGGCATCAAGGTCATTGTGGAGAAGGAAACACCCACCTGACCGGAAACGGGAAGGCAAAATTCATTTTGCTGCGACCCTTGCGCCGGGGGAAGCTGTTGACTATTTTTCGGCGCGACCGGGCCGGCCTTCAGGTTCGCCCGGCAGGTTAAGAAATTTCGGGGCCATAGCTCAGTTGGGAGAGCGCTTGCATGGCATGCAAGAGGTCGTCGGTTCGATTCCGTCTGGCTCCACCAAATCCCTTATCGTTTTCGGTATATATTAGAACGGGTTACGAGGTAACCGGCTACCTCTGGGGTGTCCGGTCACCATTTTGCATGCAGTCTCGGGTCACCATGTTGTCACCCGACTGGGTGGCCAACAATCTCCATGGATGGACGTGGGCGATTTCCCGACAATATCTTTATGGGACGCCACTGGCGATCCCTGAAGCAGGAGGCGGTTTATCTGCACGAGCTGATCGACGGCTTCATGGCCGAACGGGTGAACGCTGAATGGATAACATTTTACAACTTCCACCGACCACACGGCCCTTGATAAACGAACGCCCGACGAGGCAAACTTTGGCAGCTATGAAATCAACAAAGCGGCATGAAAACCAAACCGTATACACCTTAACTCAGCCGCAAAACTGTTCAGAAAAACAGGACCACTTCAACATGAGCTACTCCCCATCTGTTGGACAGGATCTGGCGTAAATTAAGCTACTTTTTGCACCTGCTGACCGGGGTTGGTTGTTTCATTTCTTAGC
>JAADFY010000144.1 GCA_013152625.1 Alphaproteobacteria bacterium | reverse complement strand
GTACGCGGATACTGTGGTGGCTGACCGGTTGGTGCACAAGCCCAGAGTACTTCTGCTCTTGCTGGCCGTGGGGCTCGTGGTTTTTACACTATTTGGCCTAGGTGACACCATTCTTGGTGAGTTCATGAGGCCTGTTATTGGCGATCCGGCAGATTCGGGTCTTTGGGGGAACCTGGCGGTTGGCTTGGTTATTTCATTGTTATTTGTCGGTAATATTTATCTGATCGGGTATTTATCGTTCCGAATTCAGGTTTTTGTGGTGTGGTTCGAGTTGCTTTTGCTGTTTCTTGGATTTTTCTACAGTTTTGATCTGAAATACGAGTTCATCCAGTCGAAAATCTGGTTCATGATTTCGCAAGGGGTGTTTACGACGCTGTATATTTCAGCAGTTTCCATCATGTTCGCCTCGATCCTGGCGATAATCGGCGCCGTGGCGAAATTGTCTTCCAACGGGTTTGCCTACGCAATTGCCAGTTTTTATACGTCTTTCTTTCGCGGTCTGCCCCTGTTGATGCAGGTTTACCTGATCTATCTGGGAATGCCGCAGCTGGGGTTTGTGATTGATGCAGTGCCGGCGGGCGTTCTGGCACTTTCGCTGTGTTACGGCGCCTATATGACGGAAATTTTCCGGGCGGGCATTCAATCGATTGCCAAGGGCCAATGGGAGGCGTCGCGTTCCATGGGGTTCGGATTTGGGCTGACCATGCGCCGAATTATTCTGCCCCAGGCCATGCCGCTGATTATTCCGCCCACGGGCAATCAGTTTATCGCCATGCTCAAAGACAGCTCGCTGGTATCGGTTATCGGGGTGTGGGAGCTTATGTTTCTGGCGCGAACCTTGGGCAACAAGGATTTTCGCCATATGGAAATGCTCATCACGGCTGCCCTGATTTACTGGGCGCTTTCCATGTGCCTCGAGGTTATCCAGGCCCGCATCGAGCGGCATTATCGCACCAAAAGCCACTAGGGGGGCACCATGGCCGAAACAATTATCCAGATGACCGGGGTCAACAAGTGGTATGGGGCGTTCCAGGCGCTGCGCGACATAAATTTTACGGTCGAAGAGGGCGACAAGATCGTGATCTGCGGGCCATCAGGCTCGGGCAAATCCACCCTGATACGAACCTTGAACTGGCTGGAGCCCCATCAGGAGGGGTCCATCGTGGTCAACGGCACAGAAATGCACAAGAATATGAAAAACGTGAACGAGGTCCGCATGGATGTTGGCATGGTTTTTCAGCATTTCAATCTGTTTCCCCATCTCAGCGTCATGCAGAACCTGATGGCGGGGCCCATGTGGGTGCGTGGCGTCGCGGAAAAAGAAGCCCGCAAGACCGCCGAAATGTATCTTGAGCGGGTGCGTATTCCCGAACAGGCGGAAAAATACCCCGGTCAGCTTTCCGGGGGGCAGCAACAACGCGTTGCCATAGCACGATCCTTGTGCATGAGGCCCAAGGTCATGTTGTTTGACGAACCCACATCGGCGCTGGATCCCGAAATGGTATCCGAAGTTCTCGATACCATGATCGAACTGGCCCGGGATGGCATGACCATGGTGTGCGTCACCCATGAAATGGGATTTGCGCGGGCGGTAGCGGATCGTGTGGTTTTCATGGATGAGGGGGAGATCGTGGAAGAAGGAGATCCGAAAAACTTCTTTGAAAACCCCAAAAGCGAACGCACGCAGAAATTCCTCAGCCAGATCTTGCTGCATTAAGCGTGTCACCGATAAGTGGGTACCGGTTATCGGACAAATGACACGCGGCAACAAACAACTCGAATCGTGTCACCGATAAGCATGTCCCGGACTTGTTCCGGGATGGGTACCGGTTATCGGGCCAGCGAGGTGCGAGCCGCATAGAGCGTTGTCAGGAAAAGTGGATACCGGTTTTCCGTCCGACAACGCGACCAAGAAAAAATCAGTGAGCAGCCGCCATAAAAAGCCCGCCCCGCCGAAGGCGAACTCGGCGTGAGCGAAAACCAGTAACGGGTCGTGTCGTTTTTACGAAAGTCCGTGTCCGTTACAGGCAAAAATTCGCCGTCTGTTTCCTTCACCATCGTGCCTGAAAATTCAGGCTCGGACGCGGAAAACGGTTGCGGTGAAATATTCTCTGTCAAGCCTGGTCGCCCAGACGCTTAACGGCCACAAACACTGGAAACGGGTGCTCGCGGACGCAAAACCGCGCGAAAAGTATGATGCGATAATCGTTGGCGGCGGCGGCCATGGCCTGGCAACCGCTTACTATCTGGCCAGAAAATTCGGCATGGCCAATGTGGCGGTGCTTGAAAAGGGGGCGGTAGGGCTTGGTAACGTGGGGCGAAACACCACGATTGTGCGGTCGAACTATCTTCTGGCGGAAAATGTGGCATTTTACGATCACGCGTTGCGCATGTGGGAAACCCTTGAGCGCGATCTGAACTACAATGTCATGGTCAGCCAGCGCGGAGTTGTAAATCTTTACCACACAGACCCGCAGCGCGATGCGTTTGCCCGGCGTGGCAATACCATGCGCATTTGTGGGGCCGACGCGGAACTGCTTGGGCTTGAGCGGGTAAGGAAACTGCTGCCATTTCTTGATTTTGACAACGCCAGGTTTCCAATACTGGGGGGCCTGGTTCAAAAGCGCGGGGGCACGGTGCGCCACGATGCCGTGGCCTGGGGGTATGCCCGGGCCGCCTCGGATTTAGGGGTTGATGTGGTGCAGAATTGCGAAGTAACCGGATTTGAAATTTCCGGGGGCACAGCGACGGGAGTATTGACGACACGCGGTACGATCAGGGCCCCCAGAATCGGCTTGTGTGTTGCGGGCAGTTCTTCGATTCTGGCACAGATGGCCGGGTTCAGGTTGCCGGTTGAAAGCCATGTGTTGCAAGCCTTTGTGACCGAGGCGGTAAAGCCGTTGATCCCCAATGTGATTACGTTCGGTGCCGGGCACTTTTACGTCAGCCAGTCCGACAAGGGCGGGCTGGTGTTTGGCGGTGATCTGGAAGGGTACAATTCCTACGCACAGCGCGGTGGACTGAACGGTCTGGCGGATGTGGTGGAGAGCGGCATGGCCATCATGCCGATGATTGGCCGGCTCAGGCTTTTGCGCAGTTGGGGCGGGACGGTGGACATGTCCATGGATGGTTCCCCGATCATGGATCGCGCCCCGGTTGCCGGGATTTATGTAAATGCCGGCTGGTGCTATGGCGGGTTCAAGGCGACCCCGGCTGCCGGGCTCAGTTTTGCCCATCTTGTTGCCCGTGACATGCCCCATGAGATCGCCGCGCCTTTCTCGCTGGACCGGTTTGCGACCGGTCACGTTCTGGACGAAAAGGGCCAGGGCGCCCAGCCAAACCTGCATTAGAGATTAAGTATGCGCTTGAAATGCCCTTATTGCGGTGACCGGAATGTCGGCGAATTCACCAGTTTCGGCGAACAGCCGGCCCTGCGCCCGGATGGGGCAAATGGTGATGATCAAAGCCGGTTTGTGGACTATGTCTATATGCGAGATAATCGCGCAGGACCGAACCGGGAGCTGTGGTATCACGGGCAGGGGTGCCGCCAGTGGTTGCGGGTGCTTCGGGACACTAAAACCCATGAGTTCCTGACCATCGAACTGGCCCGCCGGGGCGATCAAAATGACCGCTAAGCCGGTGCTGGACCCCGGCGCCGCCCAACCCGCCCGATTGCCAGATGGCGGCGAGATTGATCGCGGCATGCCGGTTCCGTTCGCCTTCGAGGGACGGAATTATTCTGGTGTTGCCGGCGACACCCTGGCCTCGGCACTGTTGGCGAACCAGGTCAATCTGGTCGCGCGGTCGTTCAAATATCATCGCCCCCGTGGTATTTTCGCCGCCGGTTCAGAAGAACCAAACGCGCTGATCACCCTTGGCGAAGGCGCTTGGCGCGAGCCCAACTCCAAGGCAACCACCATCGAGTTGCATTCCGGGTTGCACGCCCGTTCTCAACATGGCTGGCCGGGGGTCGGATTTGATTTCGGGGCGATAAATTCGGTGATCGCGCCGTTCATACCGGCCTGATTTTACTACAAGACATTCATGTGGCCGCCAGCATTCTGGGAGCGGATTTACGAGCCGATTATTCGCCATGCTGCGGGGCTGGGCAGGGCCAGCACGCTGCCCGATCCGGATCGCTATGACCTCTGCCACGAATTTTGTGACCTGCTGATTGTGGGGGCCGGCCCGGCCGGGCTGGCGGCGGCGGTGGCAGCGGGCCGAACCGGTGCGCGCATCATGG
>JAADFY010000143.1 GCA_013152625.1 Alphaproteobacteria bacterium | reverse complement strand
GCCGAGCCGAACCCGGCCCCCATGAGGGCGTTGGCGGCCTGCTCCATGTCGGCGTCGGGCATGATGATCATATGGTTTTTGGCACCGCCCAGGGCCTGGATGCGTTTGCCCGCTTTGGTGCCGCGCTGATAGACATACTCGGCAATGGGAGTGGAGCCGACGAAACTGACCGCCTTGATATCCGGGTGGTCGAGAATGGTATCGACGGCCTCCTTGTCGCCATGCACGACGTTGAACACACCTTCGGGCAGGCCGGCCTGCTTAAACAGTTCCCAGGCGAGCATGGAGGCGGACGGGTCGCGCTCGGAGGGTTTGAGCACAAATGTATTGCCGCAGGCGATGGCCATTGGATACATCCACATGGGCACCATGGCGGGGAAATTGAACGGGGTGATGCCGGCGGCGACGCCAAGGGGCTGCCGGTCGGAATACGTGTCGATATTGGGGCCGACATTGCGGGAAAACTCGCCCTTTAACAGTTGGGGAATGCCGCAGGCGAACTCGACCACCTCAATGCCCCGGGAGCATTCTCCCACCGCGTCCTCATGGGTTTTGCCATGCTCGCGGGAGATTTCCCGAGCCAGATCGTCAAGGTTTTTGTTCAAGAGTTCAAGAAACCTGAACATGACCCGGGCCCGTTTGGTGGGCGGGGTGTTGGCCCAGCCGGGGGCGGCCTTTTTGGCCGCGGCCACCGCATCGTTGACCTCACTGGGGGTGGATAATGAGACCTGGGCGATCTGTTCGCCGGTGGCAGGGTTGTAGATGGCGGCGTGGCGGGTGCTGGTTGAACTCACCAACTGGTTGCCGATGGCGTTTTGAACGGTTTTCACCTTTTAACTCCGGTTGTCTCTTGGAACAAATATTCTATTTTCACCGTCATAGATCATTTACTCCAAACTTACTCAAGGCCGTTCAGAATGTCCGACAGCATTTCGACAATCTGATCAATGTGGGACTTTTGAACAATCAGGGGCGGCGACAGGGCGATGATGTCACCGGTGGTGCGAATGAGCAGGCCTTTTTCAAACGCCTCGATGAAGGCTGAAAACGTGCGTTTGGTGGGCAGGCCGGCCATGGGCTCCAGTTCGATGGCGCCGATCAGCCCGATATTTCGAACATCGATGACGTGGCGGGTGCCTTTTAGCGAATGGAGGGCGTTCTCCCAATATGAGGCCAGTTCGGCGCCCCGGGTCAAAAGCTGCTCGTCGCGGTAGGTTTCCAGCGTGGCAAGACCGGCGGCGGCGGCCATGGGATTGCCCGAATAAGTATAGCCGTGGAAAAACTCGATGAGATGCTCGGGGCCGTGCATGAATGTGTCGTGGATTTTTGCGGTGGTTAAAACCGCCCCCATGGGAATAACGCCGTTGGTAAGCCCCTTGGCGGTGATCATGATATCGGGAATGACCCCGAAATAATCGGCGGCAAACGGGGTGCCCAGCCGCCCGAAACCGGTAATCACCTCATCGAAAATGAGCAATATGCCGTGTTTCGTGCAGGTATCGCGCAGCTTTTGCAAATAGCCCTTTGGCGGAATGAGCACTCCGGTTGAGCCGGCCACCGGCTCAACGATCACGGCGGCGATGGTGGACGCGTCGTGCAGGGCGATAATGCGGTCAAGCTCGTCCGCCAGTTCCAGGCCATGGGGGGGCATCCCCTTTGACCAGGCGTTGCGGGCGATATCGTGGGTGTGGGGCAAATGATCGACACCGGTCAAAAGGGTGCCGAACATTTTGCGGTTGGGCAAAATGCCGCCCACGGAAATACCGCCGAAATTTACCCCGTGATAGCCGCGCTCGCGACCAATGAGGCGAAACCGTCCCCCCTCGCCCCGGGCCCGCTGATATGCAAGCGCCAGCTTGAGGGCGGTTTCCACCGCTTCTGAACCGGAATTGGAAAAAAGCACATGTTCAAGCCCCGCGGGGGCCATGCTGGCGAGCTGATTGGCCAGCTCAAACGCTTTTGGATGGCCAAGCTGAAACGTGGGGGCAAAATCGAGTTCAGCCACCTGTTTTTGTACCGCTTCGGTAATTTTGGGGCGGCAATGACCGGCGTTGACGCACCACAGGCCCGAGGTTGCATCCAGGACCTGCCGACCGTCGGCGCTGGTGTAGTGCATGTCCTTGGCGGCCACGAACATGCGAGGGGATTTCTTGAACTGGCGGTTGGCGGTAAACGGCATCCAGAACGCGGCCAGATCATTGGGCACGACGGCATGGGTGTCAGACACTGGCGAACCCCCCTTTTATGAGGTGAGCAAAGAGTTGCGGAATGATAGCGCGTAACATAAACGGGCCAGAGGTGAAGCGTAATTTTTTGACTATTTGGAAAAATCTATCACTCCTGCCGGGGTGATCAAGATGAAAGTTTCGCCACGGGCCGAAGTCTGGTTTGTGTTACACAAGACAATTACAACAGTGGGAACGCAATATAATGGCTGGTGGAGCGGTGCGGACCGAAACCCGCATACAGCGTGAGAAACGTGAGCGCATCCTTGAAAGTGCGCTGGAGATTTTTTCCGAGTACGGATTTCGCGGTGCCACCATCGACCAGATCGCTCTGGCCAGCGATATGTCGAAGCCAAATCTCTTGTATTATTTTCGCTCCAAAGAAGACATTCACGCCACGCTGTTAACCCGCCTGCTCGATATGTGGCTGGCCCCGTTGCGCGAAATTCGCGCCGGGGGAGAACCGCTGGAAGAGCTTAGAGGCTATATCGCCCGAAAGCTGGAAATGGCCCGGGACTTCCCCCGGGAAAGCCGGTTGTTTGCCAACGAAATCCTGCAGGGCGCCCCGCGGATCAAGCCCATGCTGGAAGGCGAGTTGCGGCACCTGGTTCATGACAAAGCGGCGTTGATACAATCCTGGATCGACAACGGAGAACTGGCGAAAACCGACCCCTTTCATCTGATTTTTTCAATCTGGGCCACCACCCAGCATTATGCGGATTTCGACGTGCAGGTGCAGGCGGTTCTGGGGCCGGAACAAAGCGGAAAACGCCGGTTCGAGGCCGCCGAGGACTTTCTGGAGCACCTTTTTTTGCGCAGTTTGCGGCCCTGACCAAAAAACACAGGTTCAAACCCAATGATCTTTCCGGCAACCAATTTTTTCGCCTTTATCCGGCATCCCCTTTTGACGCTCCGCTTCCGCCGAAAAGTGGGGTACTGGCCCAATGTGGCGACCCCGGGAAAATTGAATGAACTGATTCACTGGCGAAAGATATTCAATCACGATCCGATGCTGACCCGTTATGTGGACAAGCTGGATGCCAAGACGATTGTTCAGGAACGCTGCCCGGAGCTAAATATTCCGCCGACCCTGTGGCGCGGTACCGATGCGCGCCAGTTGCCGGAAAAATTCAACGCGCCGGGCTTTGTCATCAAGACCAATCACGGCTCGAGCTCCAACTATTTTCCGCATCGCGAATTATTGCCCCATGACAAAGTGGTGCGTTACTTTGAAAAGCGCCTTTCGAGGACATTTGGTGTTGGCGCGGGCGAATGGGCGTACCGAAATGTGCGCCCCGAACTGTTTGTCGAGCCCCTGATCGAACCGGCCGAATCCGGATCGCCGCTCATGGAGCTTAGTGTGTGGGTGGTCGCCGGCAAAGCCGTTCGCGGGTGTGTGTATATTCACAACAAGACTCCGGCCAGACAATACCGCTTTGTAAATCTGGATGGTTCAACCGCAGCATATCTACCAGCCAACGCCAAAAGCACCCTGCCTGAAAACATCGATGTTCCCAACTCCTACCCAGAAGCGGTGCGTCGGGCCGAACAGATCGCGGGGCAACAGGACTATCTTCGGGTCGATTACCTGTGTTCGGGGGACGATTTGTATTTCAGTGAAATTACGGTCTATCCGGCTGCCGGGTTCGGCAAGCCCGACCCCAAGCGGGATATCAATGATACGGTCCCGTGGCTCAAAGCGCTCGACAGCACCTGGTTTTTAACCACCCGCCAATCATTTCCGGTGTCGGTCTACCAGCGGGCGCTCCGGCAAAAGCTTGCAGCCGGCGATCGCGCCGCCTGAAACCTGCTCTACCGGAAAAGGTGGTTTTTTGGGCGTTATAGGGTTTTTTTGCCTCACGGGCTTTTTTTTGCCTCACGGCTGTTTGGTCTTTAGTGGCGGCGGATTCTTTAATGGCGGCTACTCGCATAGGGGCTCGCACCTCGCCGGGACGCCGGCTCACGTTGAAGCTCGCTGGGCTCTTGGTCAGAGGTAAGCCTGAGGCTTGTGCCTTTGGAGGTTTGCATCTTCCCCCTCCCCCTTGCGGGGAGGGTCAG
>JAADFY010000142.1 GCA_013152625.1 Alphaproteobacteria bacterium | reverse complement strand
CTGAAAAATCGATAAAGGACGCTTGGCTGCCGGATTTCTCCTGATGATTCCGAAATAGCGGTCACAATCTGCTCCCCGAGCGTTTCCAGGAGTGAGACGGACCATGAAACGATCCGGTGGATCGTTTCATGGTCGAACGGACCCGGTTATCCGGCCAACCGGGGTGCGAGCCATTATGCGACCAGCCACCCGGCGCGAGGGGAAAAAGAGCCACCCGGCGCGAGGGGAAAAGTGCCGCCGTCGAACAAACGCGACCAAACAAGGACCCAAGCGTGTCACCGATAAGTGGAAACCGGTTATCGGACAAATGACACGCGGCGACAAAGAGCCAGGAGCCCTGTTTTTTAGCCATCAAAACAGGGTATGCCCTAGTCATTCTTGATACGTGGATCAAGGAGCGGATAGAGGAACTCCATCAGGGTCATGATCGTTGCTATGGCGATGGTGATAAAAATAACGATCCCGTAAATGACCGGAAAATCGTTGGCCCGGATTGCATTGATCAGCACGGTCCCCACACCGGGCAGGGCAAACAGCCCCTCAACAATGATCGCCGATGTCACCACGGTTCCCAGCGCCAGCGCGAACCCCGTCACCTGGGGCAACAGGGCATTTCTAAGATAATAGTCGCGGAAAATACGTCCCCCCTTGAGCCCCTTGTGCTCGGCAAAGTTCACATAGTCCTCGCCCTGAATGGTGATCCCCATGCCGCGCATGGTCAAAACCCAGGCGCCCACCGACCCCAGAACAAGCGCCAGCGCCGGCAGGATCTGATGGCGCAGCAGATCAAGGGAAAAGCTCCAGGAAAGTTCCGGGATCAATCCGATGGAATAGGCCCCGCCAAGCGGCAGCAGTTTGAGCCGGAACCCGACAAAAAACAGCAGCAGAACGCCCATGAGCACCGGCGGCACCCCCATGAAAAGGACAAATGGGGTTGAAAAATTACGTGCCCAGCGCGGGGCCCGGGGCCAGGCCGCGATCGCGCCCAGCAAATTGCCAATGACAAAGGCCACAATGGTCGAAACGATCAGAAGCCCGATGGTCCAGGGCAGGGACTGGGCGATCAGCTCAATGACCGTCGCCGGATAGCGGTTGAGCGAAAAGCCGAAATCAAAGCGAATGATGGAGCCCAGATAGTCGATATATTGCTCCCATAACGGCTTGTCGAGGCCGAACTGCTTAGAGAATGAAGCTACGATTTTCTCCAGGTCAACCGGCGAAAATCCCGACAATCTGGCAAGCTCGGCGAAACGCTCACGAACCGGATTTACCGACGACATGCGCGGGATGAAAAAAATGATTGTCGAGGCCGCCCAGATGACCATGAACAAAAACCCAATGCGTCGCGCAATCAATTTGAAGGGCATGTCAGGTGTTCTCCATCTCCCGGGCGCCTGGGAAACCGCTCTGGGTCACACGGACCCTGCAGGCCAGGGGCGCAGCATAACGCCGCGCCCCCATGGTTGCACTCTCAAACCTATTCGGCGGTCTTGAGATTGGAGACAACAAGCAGCGCTGTCTTGTGCCAGAAGGCGCCGTTAACACCCACTCCGACATTAGCAGCGGTCGGCCAGTTTTCCCAATAGGTCTGGTTGTAGGCAATCCGGTGCAGCCACTGAATGACCGGCACATTGATCTGATCGCGCCAGTAAATTTCCAGTGCCTGGGCCGCCAGCCCCGGGAAATCGGGATGATCGGCGGGAATGACAGCCATCTTGTTCAGGATGTCATCATATTCCGGGTTGGAATATCGCGCGAACTGATAGGCGCCAACCGGTTCACCCGGCGTGCCGGCGTTGCGGCTGTTGAAGAAATCCAGTGTCGAAAACGGATCTTTCAGGCTTGCCCCGTGCCCGAACATGTAAAGCCCGGGTTTGCCATCCGCCATGTTCTGGAAAGCATCGGTGCCAAAGTTGGTCGCGGCATCAAAGCCGGCCCTGCGCAACATATCCACCAGAACCGGCACAATGTCGCTGTGGATACCCTCAAAACCGTTGATGGTGCTGTCAACGGTCTGCCCGTCTTTCTCCCAGAAACCATCACCGTTTTTGGCGTAACCCGCTTCAGCCATCAATTCCGCACTCTCATCAAGGTCGAACTTGCCCGGCTCATATTTTGCGACCAGCGCCTGCACTTCCGGCGTGTCCATGAATTTTTGCAGCCCCGGAAACAGCGGGAACGGAACCGTGGTTGCAATCTCGGCTCCCTCATACAAAACATCGTTGACCTGCTGCCGGTTGACCCCAAGACTGACCGCCCGGCGTACCCGAACATCGGCAAACGGGCCCGTCTGGGTGTTCATCCAAAGGGCATTTGGCCACCAGTCGAGATAACCATAAGGCGGTTCCGACCCGGAGTGGGTCGTGATTTTCGGATTTTGCCTGAGAATGTTGGCGATCACGGCACTGCGCATATCCAGCGCCGAATCCATCTCGTTGTTGACCAGACGCTGGGCGACAGTGTCCATGTTTTGCCCGATCTGGCCGCCAAGATTGACCACAATGACCCGCTTGACGTCTGGCAGGTCGTTCAGGCCGGCTTCCACCGCCCACCAGTCTTCACGCAGATTGAAGATTTTCTGGTTCTGGTTCCAGGCCACCAGTTCATAAGGACCTGAGTGGGGGATTTCTGTGCCGCCGGCATATTCGTTGACGTTATCAATACCCTCAAAGCCATGGGCGGGCACAATCGGCATCCCAGTGTCGAATTTTAAGGTCAGCACATCGAACTTGAACCGCGGCGCGGGAACCTTGAACGTCAGATCAACGGTGAGATCATCGACAGTGGTGATCGTTTCGACAAAAGTGTTGAAGCTTTTGTTAAACCGCAAAAGTTCGTTGTTCATCTGGCCTTCCATGGTGAAGACCACATCCTTGGCCGTCACCGGAACGCCGTCGCTCCATTTGGCCATGGGGTTCAGTTTGATCCGCAGCGATGTAAAATCATCGCTGGTATACGCGATGCTTTCGGCAAGCCAGGGAATATCCTCATCATTGAATATTCCATAATACATCAGGCCTTCCCACATGACGGAATTGCCCTCCGAACTGGAATACCCCGGCACGGCCCAGGGGTTTGTCACCCCCACAGGCGAGGATATGCTCCACCCCAGAACCAGGGTCTGCTCGCGCCCCACATCCTCTAAGGGCCCGTCAGGTTTGATTTCCACAGCAGCCGTCGCCTGAGCATAAAGCGTTGCTGGACTAAAAGAGATCGCCATGCCGACGACAGCGGCTGCCACGATCTTTACGTTAAATCTGGCCATGTAATTTATCCTCCCAGACATTGGAGTTGGTGTTGTGCCGATACCGACCCAGCGTCAGCAGCGACTGGATTTTTGTTTGCATTCCTCAAAACGGAAACGGTTCGCCGGAAAATTCTAGCACCCGGTTCGCGCCTCACCGTCTATTGTTATACATTTAGGATCAATAGAGAGCGAAGACGGTGCCGTCAACTATTTTGGTGATACCAGGCAGAAACATATTGGACAGCCGGCAGGCAATGGGCCGGCAGTCTATGGGCCGGAAAGGCCGGAAAGACGGCTCCAGACCAATCTAAACCCGTCAGACCATTTTGCCCGCTGAGATGAAAAGAACCGGATAATCCTTGGTATCCACGTCCTACCAATGCCAGAGCGTGCCGTCCTCAAGCCTGTTAACCGGCAGATAGGACCGCTTGTAGGGATACTTTTCCGCCAGATTTTCATCAATATCCACACCATGGCCGATGGCGTCACCGGGATGCAAAAAGCCGCCATCCTGGGTCCAGGCGTGGGGGAACATCTCATGGGTGGCTTCGGTGTAGCCGGAGTATTCCTGAATGCCGAAATTGGGCACCCATAAATCAACATGCAGGTTTGCCCCCATGGCCACCGGCGAAACATCTGTCGGCCCGTGGCAGGCGGAACGCACATTATAAATTGAGGCAAAATCAAAAATGCGGCGCAGGCCGGTAACCCCCCCCGCATGCACCGAAGTGGTGCGGATGTAATCGATCAATTGCTCTTCGATCACCACCCGCGCATCCCAGATGGTGTTAAAAACCTCCCCAAGCGCGATGGGCGTGGTCGTGTGCGCCCGGATCGTCCGATAGCCCTCGGGCAGTTCCGCCGGCACCGGGTCTTCCAGCCAGAACAGCCGGTAGGGCTCAAGATCCTTGCCCAGACGGGCCGCCTCGATGGGGGTGAGCCGGTGATGGGCGTCATGCAGCAAATGCATGTCCCACCCCACGACATCGCGCAGCTTTTCAAAAACCTTTGGGATATGGGCCAGATATTTCGACGTGGACCACACTTCCTCCCTGGGCAGTTTTTTGATTCTCGCCGACGAGTTTTTAGCGCCCCTGGCGCTGCCAATGCCATAGATGGATTCAAATCCCGGCACCCCTGCCTGGGCGCGAATGGCCACATAACCAAGTTCTTTTTTGGCCAGCACCGCCTCCGCCACATCTTCGATGGTTCGGCCCTGCGCATGGGCATAAGCCATGATCCGGGTCCGCGATGCCCCCCCTAACAGCTGATAGAGCGGCATGTTGGCCACCTTGGCCTTGATGTCCCACAAAGCGGTGTCAATTCCGGAAATCGCGGCCATGGTGATCGGGCCCCGACGCCAGTAGGCACCCCGATAAAGATATTGCCAGATATCTTCAATCCGCATCGGATCCCGGTCGATCAGGCACGGCACCACATGATCTTCAAGGTACGATACAACCGCTTTTTCCCGGCCATTCACCGTGGCATCGCCAATGCCGTAAACGCCCTCGTCGGTTACAATTTTGACCGTGACAAAATTTCTCCCGGGCGAGGCAACAATAACGCGAATTTCTCTGATTTTCATACCGGTTCCCATTCACCTGTCACAGGGTTTCTAACCGGGCACAAACGATTCAACCATTGGGACCGAAAACGACCGGATTGGTCAAACGTGCCCACATATCCTATCGAGCAACGGTGTGCCCATAGGCCGATTTTGGTCTTATGAAAAGTGTTTATTCAAATTTTCTCGCGGCAAATCCCGCCCGCAAGACCCGACCGCAGGCCCCGACCGGCACCCCCCGCCGCCCGCCAGCGTGTCAGGCCACAGGCGCCGGTGTCCGCGTATCATCCAGGGCGCCCACCATATACTGGACGATCTCCTCGGAATTGGTGTCGCCGACCTTTTTTTCGGTCACCTTGCGGCCCCGATGCATGACCACCAGACGGTCCGACACCGCAAAAACCTCGGGCAGTGTGTGGCTGATCAGGATCACCGGAACGCCCCGATCCCGCAGCGCGCGGATCAAATCGAGCACCTTGTGCTGTTCGGGTACACCCAGATTGTTGGTGGGCTCATCCATGATCATCAGCCGGGCCTGCCAGTACACCGCCCGGGCAATGGCAACCGCCTGCCGCTGCCCCCCGGAAAGGGATTCGATCGGTACCTCAAGCGAAGGAATTTCCGCATGCAGCGAGGCCAGCGCGCTGGCGGTCTGGGCAAGCATGAACTTGTTGTCCAGCGGCCGCAATAACCCGCCCAGATAACTCTTTTCAACCTCACGGCCCAGAAAGACATTGCCCGGCACATCGAGATTGTTGGCCAGCGCCAGGTCCTGATAAATGGTCTCGATACCATGATCGCGGGCCTCGATCGGGCGCGAGAAATGCACCTCTTCCCCTTCAAAGATAATGTGCCCGCCAGTGGGCGAATGAACGCCGGACACACACTTGATCAAAGTGGATTTTCCGGCGCCATTATCACCGAGCAATGCCACCACTTCTCCGGGGAACACGTCCAGCGAAACGTCGTTGACCGCGACAAGCCCGCCAAAGCGCTTGACCAGATTTCTAATCGAAAGAACCGGTTCCGAAGCCATCTATCTTGTCTCGATCCTGTCTTTGATTATGCCCCGGGACTGATCGATCAGCACCGCCAGAATGACCACCGCGCCCACAACGATAAACTGATAGAATGAAGGCACGTTGAGCATGACCAGCCCGGTGGTCAAGACCGCAATGATCAGCGAGCCGATGATGGTGCCAACCACCGAACCGGAACCGCCGAACAGGCTGACACCGCCGATAATCACCGCCGCAATGGAAGAAAGCAGCAGCGGATCGCCAATGACCGCAGAACCGGCGGTAAAGCGCAGCATGGACAAAAATCCCGCGATCCCGGCCGTGGCCGCCGACATGACATAGAGCATGATGATATGGCGCTCCACCGGCACCCCGGCCCGGATTGCCGCTTCGCGGTTACCGCCAATGGCATAGGTATGCCGCCCGAATTTGGTTCGCCGGAGGACAAAAATCGCCACCGCCACCACCAGCGCCGTCAACAACACCGGGTAGGTGATGATGCGGTCCATGCGGCGAAGCATTTCCCCGGTCAGTTCCGGCTTGTCCAGGAAATAAAACCCGCCCCCTTCGCCGCGCACGAAATACATCAGCGCCTCGTTGCCATAGTCGCGCACCCCCCGCGGCAGCCCGATCACCGTGGTATTTTCTGAAAATAGCAGCGCCATACCGCGCACGATAAACGAGGTGCCAAGTGTAACGATAAACGGCGGGACCTTGAGTTTGGCAATGATCACCCCATTAAACAGGCCAACCATCCCCCCCCCGACCACCGCCGCGCCGAACCCCACCGCAACCGCCAGCGGCAGCGGCAGACCCGCGTTGTAGGCCTCGCGCAGGGCCAGCGCCGAAAGCACCGAGGCCCAGCTCATCACCCAGCCCACCGAGAGATCTATGCCGCCGCTGATAATGACAAATGTCTGGCCAAGACCGAGCAGCAGAATCGGGGTTATGGCCACCAGTATGTTTTGCGAATTTCGAACGGTGAAAAAGCTCACCGAACTGCCGCTGACCAGCGGCACCGAAACCACAAAAGCCAGGATAAGCGCCGCCAGAAAAACCCACGCCCACACGTGAATGAGGCTCAGGATCAGCCGATCGCCAGCCGTTCTGGTTTTAGGCGCCGAAAACCCGGCTTTGGTGACCGGTTGGGTTACCTGCTGATCCATATGGCGTCCCCGAAATCAGGTTGTGGCAAAAAAACCGGGAGCACCAGTTGGAGCGCTCCCGGACCCTGTCTACTTACAGATCCCTGAAAGTTAGTTGGGAACCTGATAGATGAACCGTGCCACTTCAGGATCATCGACATTTTCAATGTCAATGATCGCAAAACCGGTCTGAACCCGGCGTGGCAAACTGGTTACACCTTTGGCATCGGCCGCAGCGAACTGAACCGCCATATAGCCCATGTCGAAGGGCTTCTGGGCCAGCACAAGGCTGACAACACCCTCACGCAGTTGCTCGATGGCAAACTGTGTTGCGTCATAGGCGACAACACTGACCACACCGCCGAGCCCCGCATTGACCACCGCAGTACCAGCACCCTGGGCGCTAAACACATTGGTGCCGAACACCCCGACCAGATCGGGAACCCGCTCCAGCGTGGCAGCGGTCTGCTGCACGGCCGTATTCATGTCATCGAGATTGAAATCAAGACCAATCACTTCAATGTCAGGAAATTCATTGTCCATGACCTCGTTAAATCCGATGGCCCGACCCTCAACCGAACTCACATTGGGGTTGGTGGAGTTGATATAGACCTTGCCGGTACCGCCAATTGCCTTGGCCAGCCCACGCGCGGAAATCCGCCCGCCCTCAACATTGTCCGAGCCGATATAGCTGATGGGAAATGTCACCGGCCCGTTGATATAGTCGCCATCCCCGAGGAACGTATCCACGGTGATCACCTTGATGCCGGTTTCAAGCGCCAATAGCAGCGGTCCCACCATCTGGTCTTTGTCAGTAGGTGCAATCACCAGATAATCAATGTCGCCGCGCGCGACCATGGCATCCAGGATTGGGGTCTGCACTTCAACACCCCATGTCGGGGGTATCTGGGTGACCAGTTTAAACCCCAGATCAGCCACCGCCGCCTCAACGCCGATCTCCATGACCTGATAGAACGGGTCGACCACGCCAGGCAGAAACCCGATGGTGATCTGGTCTTCCTGCGCGGACGCCACGCCGGTTGACAGTACCGCTGCCAGGGCAGCGACCACACCGATTTTCGATATATTTTTCATAAAATCCTCCCTTTTGATCAAATTTCGCCCGCTGTCCGGTTGGCCCGCGCAAGGTTGCCCTATCAACGAAATTTCGATAGGTAAATTGTTAGGGTCATACTACCAATTTGTCAATTGATCGAACAGGAAGCCGAATTTGCCATTCAACGCCCCCCGGCCTGACAGCGCCAATCCCCGGCGAAAGCACAACATTTTCGAGCCCGTCGGGCCGTGACCCTCGACCCGCCGAAATTCCGCAACATTCGCCTCTATGAGCATATTGCCCATTCAATACGCTCGCGGATTGTCTCCGGTGAACTGCGTGAAGGCGAGCGGCTCCCCACCGAGCAGCAGCTTGCCGACCGGTATGGGGTAAGCCGCAATGTGGTGCGTGAATCCATCCGGGTCCTGGCGACCGATGGTCTGGTCCGGGTGCGCCAGGGCAGCGGTACATATATTACCAATACCACTTCACAGGCCCTTGGAGATTCACTGGAACTGGCCCTGGCCGTGGGCGCCAGGGCGGACGACCTGCGTCATCTCATCGAAATTCGTGAGATTATTGAGCCCGCAGTTGCCGCGCTGGCAGCACAGCGGGCCACACCAGCCGACCTGGAAAGCCTGGCCAAGGAGGTCGCGGCAATGGATAAGGGTCTGCCCGACATCCGCCTGTTTATTGAATCCGACCATCGGTTCCACCTCGCCATCGCCAAGGCAACACAAAACCACATGGTCTGCCTGCTGCTTTATCCGATTGTCGACCTTTTGAACGAGCAACGAAAAAAAGTATCCAAGGTTCCCGGCAGTGCCCAGATAGCCCAGCAGTTTCACCATCGGATCCTGAACGCCATAAAGTCGAAAAACCCCACCGAAGCAGCCGATGCCATGCGAGCCCATTTGCAACATGTTTCGGGCGTGCTCATGAATTTCCCGACTTCGGGCCCCGAGGCGACAAGCCAGAAAACCCGGTAACCGCCATGGACTCTGTTCCCGAACGCACTGAGCGAAAAGCGAACCGGTGAGCCCTTGCGAACTCGGCGTGAGGCAAAAAAGAGCCACCATAATCTCTGGCCAAGAGCACAGCGAGCTTCAACGCGAGCCGGCGCAAGCGCCGCCCCGCCGGAGGGCCAGCGTTTGTAAACAGCGCGGGTTTAGCGCGTCGTGACAAACGCGGTACGGCCCGTGAGGCAAAACAGAGCCGCCATTAAAGAACCAACGAGGACGGAGCGGCGCGACGGCGAGGTGCGAGCCCCTACGCTCGCAGCCGCCATTAAAGAAACCGCCCCGCCGGAGCCGGTGAGCACTTGCGAACTCGGCGTGAGGCAAAAAAAAGAGCGCGCCACCGCAAGCCCCGCCCTTGAGTTGTGAATAAGTTTTCCTCGCCGATCCCCCATCGGTGCCCGCTGTAAAGTCGCCGCTTGCGCAGCACCTGCACCCCCATCGCAAGCGCCGGTGCGCAAGCATTCGCGACAATGCATTGCTACTTTTTGCCGCAGCCAGACAACACTCGCCGACGGGGTCAGGTCAAAGCCGCAAAAAATGCCCTTGTTACAATTCGTTACAAACTTTTGCACCGGAAGCGAACAGAAAAGGGTAACCCGTAATGATGGATATTGTTGCCGATACACCGGCGGGACATCTTCTGGTCGTTGACGACGACCGCGATATTTGTGTGCTTTTGAAACGGTTTTTGACCCGACAGGGGTTCCGCGTCACGACCGCCGGCGATGGCGGCGAGATGATCCGGGCGCTGGCGGACTGGAAAATCGACCTCGTTATCCTTGATCTGATGCTGCCCGGCAAAGACGGCCTGTCCCTGTGCCGCGACCTGCGCAAAACCTCCCGGGTGCCCATCGTCATGCTCACGGTCATGGGTGAAGAGAACGACCGGATCAAAGGGTTTGACGACGGCGCCGACGACTATATCGCCAAACCGTTCAACCCCCATGAGCTGCTGGCCCGGATCAAGGCGGTTCTTTATCGCACCCGCATGGTACCGCCGGCACCGCGCGGGGGTACCGGGCGGGTTCTTTGGTTTGAAAACTGGCGGCTCGACGTGGGTCTGCGTTGTCTGAAATCCTCAAACGGGACCCTGGTGGACCTGAGCACGGCTGAGTTTGATCTTTTGGCCGCCTTTGTCGAGCACCCCCGGCAGGTACTCTCGCGGGATCAGTTGCTTGATCTCGCCCGGGGCAAAGTTGAAATTCCCTTTGACCGCAAGATTGACATGCAGGTGTGCCGCCTGCGGCTCAAGATTGAGGAGAACCCCAAGCAGCCCCAGCTAATTCAGACCGTGCGGGGCGGCGGTTATGTGTTCACAGCAAAGGTTTCCCATGTTGAAAAACCTGCTGCCTGACACCATAGCCGTTCGCGCCCTGGCCCTGCTGCTGATCGGCCTTGCCATCACCCACCTGGTCTCCAACCTGTTTTATGCCACCGACCGGGAAAACGCATTGTTGACCGCCGGCGGCAGCGGGGCCATTCAGTGGGTGGCCACCGTCGGCGCATTTACCGATACCGTCCCCCCCGATGAATGGGCAAATCTGGTCGAGGCCTCAAATTCCGACGCCCGGTTTGTTACCATTACCGCCGATTCCGTTGTTGCCCCGTCGGCCCGCCCCGGCTGGCGCGAAGGGGTGCTCCAGCGCGAGCTGGGTCGCCATGTGCAGGCCGACCGTCTCAATGACTATCGCATCGCCTATGCACCAGTCCGGTCCGAGAGCGCCGCCCTGTCCTACTGGCGCGGATATCTGACGCAAGCGGGGCTCAAAACACCCGGGGAACTCATCCTGGTGTCCTTGCGGCTAAACAATGGCACCTGGCTGAACATGGCAACCCCGATCCAGTCGTCACCCGGGTTCTTTTCCGCCCGGCTCGGGCTGTCAATGGCAGTCATGCTGATCGCGGTTTTGTTGATCTCGCTGATAATCGTTCGCCGCATGACTGGCCCGTTAAAGCAGTTGTCCCGGGCGGCTGAAAAACTTGGGACAGACGTACAAGCCCCCGCGATCCCCGAAACCGGACCCGAAGAGGTGCGGCGCACGGCCCATGCCTTTAATGTCATGCAGAACCGCATTCGCCGGTTCGTTCAGGACCGCACCCAGATGCTCGGCGCGGTGGCCCATGATCTGGGCACACCGATCACCCGCCTGCGCCTGCGCGCCGAATTTGTCGAAGATCCCAAACTGCGGACAAAAATTCTGCGCGATCTCGATGATATGCAGCACATGGTCGCCTCCACACTATCGTTCATCCGTGAAGACGCCACCTCGGAGCCCCAGGCCACGGTTGATCTTGGCTCTCTGCTTTCCCGGGTATGCGATGACATCAAGGACGCGGGGGAAAACGTCGAATTGCTGGATATAGAGCGCTGGACACTGGTGGATTGTCGTCCGGTTGCCCTGCGCCGGGCCCTGTTCAACCTGATTGAGAACGCGGTGAAATACGGCCGATCCGCCCGGGTGTCGGTAAAGCTTGAAGCGCAAAGAATTCTGATCCGGATCGACGATGACGGCCCCGGCATTCCTGCCGAACACCGCGAGGATGTCTTTCAGCCATTCCGGCGGCTTGAGAGTTCGCGCAACCGCGAAACCGGCGGTACCGGGCTTGGTCTTGCCGTCGCCCGAACCATCGTACGCGCCCATGGCGGCGACATCACCATTACAAACCGTTCCGAGGGGGGCTTGCGGGTGATTTTGCGCCTGCCACGCCCCACCCAGCTTCACGAACACTCCGGCGCTGCATCGCTGAGGGGCGACGCACCCGCCAAGTCTGACACTAAACCTGCAAGGCAATCAAACACCAAGGTTGCCGATCAGGTCTGGAACCCCTGGAACAGTGCCGGCGGCGATTTGGCGCCGGCGCTGGCGGGGGCCAGATCACATATCCAGAGCAGGTTGGAGACCAGCCTGCCAGAGGGGGGAACCAGGGAATGGAAAACGCACTAGGGATATCGGGACCGCAGGCTATTTTGATGGCAATTACTGCGTCCTTTACCGTGTTGGGGCTGGTGATGCTGCTTGCCGCCCTGTTCATGGGGCGACGATGGAAACCCAGTTACGCGTTCGAGTTCGGCTTTATCGCCGTCATGGTGGGCCTGGTTTTTTATGCCGACTGGAGCTCGAACAACACCTACACCGCCTATCAGGAAAACCTGAACGCCGAAGAAAAATCACTTTCGGGAAATTATGTGGGTGAGGGAGAAGACGCCTTTGATCGTGTCATCACGGTAATCGCCTTTCAGTGGGGCTTTGCGTTCATCAACGAAAAAGATGAAATCAGCCGCAACGCCGCCGTGGTCCAGGCCGGCGACAAGGTTCTTTTCAAGATCGTCTCCAATGATGTGATCCACGGGTTCAACATCCCGGTGGCTCAGATCACCGCGGAAATCGACCCGGACGAAAAACGCGAAATGTGGATCAGGGCCCCCGATGAACCGGGCAAATATCTCATTCAGTGTGTGAATTATTGTGGCGTTGGACACGCCCAGATGAAGGCCTGGCTGGTCGTTACAGATGCCGGCGACACGGCCTCACTTCAAGGCGGGGAGACGACCAATGGCGCATGAAACCAACACCGAACGCATGGGTAATCCGGCCCATTGGGTCCCTGAAAACCTTGTGGGAAACATGACGCTCAAGGAGCTCTTGTTTTCCAATGACTATCGGCACATTGCGCTCAAGGGCATTTTCACCTCGATAATCATGCTCGCGCTGGGCGGATTTTTCGCCCTGGTGTTCCGGGTGGAACTGGCGGTGCCGGACGTCCAGATGCTGGGGGCCAAGGTCTATATGACGCTGATGACCCTGCACGGCATGGTCATGGTGTTCGGGTTCCTGATCCCGATGGTTGTCTCGATCTGTTACTATTTGCTGCCCCGGGTCATGGGCACCAACAAGCTTTTGTGGGCCGGCGCCGCCCAATGGAGCTACTGGATTTTGATCGTGGCCGCAGTATTGCTGGTCATCGGCCGGCCCGATTTTACCTGGACCGCCTACGCGCCCATGTCGTTTCGAACCGGCAATCCGCTTATCTGGATGGGTCACCTGGCGATATTTCTGGTTGCTGTGTCGGAGTTTCTGGCCGGTGCCGTTCTGGTACGTAACGCCCTGTCGGGCAATTTCAAATGGAAAAGCAAACCGCTGATTGCCTGGGCGACCGGCACTGTCGGCCTGTTGTTTATGGCCTCGACCCTGCCTTTGGGGTTCATCGGCCTGGGCCTTTTGGGCGATGGCCTGGAACTGACCGCGTTTTTCGACCCCTCCCGCGGCGGCAGCGTCAAGTTCTTCCTGTATGTGTTCTGGACGTATGGGCACCCCGCCGTTTATCTGCCATTCGTGCCTGCCATTGCCATTATTTACACGATCATGCCCCGTTTTCTGGGCTTTCCCATGTGGAGCTACTGGTCGGGCGTGGTCGCGTTTATTCTGCTGGCCGTGGGGGCCATGCCCATCGGTCCACACCACTTCCAGCCCCTTTACACGGTCTCGGGGGGCTATGAACGCTTCGTGCAGTTCTTAACGCTGTTAGTGTTCATTCCAAGCGTTCTGCACGTGTTCAACTGGATCGCAACCTTGTTCATGAAACCGATACCGGCCTCGGCCCGGCGGGCGATTCCGTTCAAATTCATGGTCATGTCCATTGCGTTCATTGTCTACGGCGGAGCCACCGCATTTCTGAACGCCCAGATCGCCACGGACAGCGATTTCATTCACAACACCTATTGGATACCGGCCCATTTCCACGCCATGTTCTTTGGGTTTGTCGGCCAGATGGCCATTGCCGGGTTTTACTATCTCTACCCCTATTTTACCGGCCGAATGTTCCATCAGGGCATGGCGAACGCCCACTTCTGGCTCTGGCAGGTGGGCTTGTTCATCAAGATCACCGCCATGGGAGTGGCCGGATACAATTATTTCCCGCGCTGGGTCTACGACTATCTGGACCTGCCAGGTTGGGCCATCCCGCAAATGTTCATCACTATCGGCGGGTTCCTTGTCGGGCTCGGGTTCCTGTTCTTTGCCTTCAACCTGGCCTGGAGCGCCCGTTACGGCAAACCCTCGGACGAAGATCCGTGGCCTGTTGAACATGATGAAAAAGCGGCATCCGCCGCAGTCCCGGCAGAATAGGAGGGCCCTGAAATGATCAAGGTATTTGTACTGGTTGGCATTATCGGTGGCCTGGCCATCGCTTACGTGTCGATTTTCGCCCTGGGGCCCACCTCGCAGCTGGCCCCTTCGGAAAGCCTGCTGGTCGGATTTCGGGCCGACGGCTACCTGCCCGCCTCGCTTAATCTAAATGAGGATGAAGCAGTCGAGCACGAGATTTTCGAGGTCCCGCCGGAGGACGAGGTCCGGCTTGAGGCGGCCATTACCGCCGCAGCCGCCAACATGGATATGGACATGTCCGCCGGTGAGGCCGGCGCCGGGATGGACATGTCCGCCGGTGAGGCCGGCGCCGAGATGGATATGTCCGCCGGTGAGGCCGGCGCCGGGATGGATATGTCCGGGGGGGGAGCCGATGGTGACATGGCCAATGGCGAAGCCAACGCCATGGATATGGGCGATGCCAACGCCATGGAACCGGAAATGGGCGACGGCGGTCTCATGATCGCCGATGCCGGTGCATTTGATCGCGAGATTGAACTGAAAATGACCGAGTGGGGCTTTTCAGAAATGAACATTGAAGTAGTCAAGGGCGAACGCATCCGTTTCAATGTGGCCAATGACGGCCAGATCCTGCACGAATTCATGGTCATGGAGATGACGGCCATGCAGGCGGTCAGCTATCGGGTCGAGCGGGCCGACTGGTCCCTGCTCGAACACGAAGCCCTTTATGAAAAATCTCTTGTCCTGCCCGGCGGCGAATTCTCGTTCGTTGTGGAAATTCAGGCCGACGGCGTCTGGATGTTCATGTGCATGCTGCCCTTTCATATGCAGATGGGCATGATGGGACAGATGGCCACCGCCAACATGGCCATGGCGATGGATATGTAGCGTGTCAGTCACATTCCGGTATCGGGGGAAAATCCCACGCCATGTCTGACACGACTATTTTCTCCGGTTTGCGGGCCTCGCCCGCCGGCGACTTTTTTGCAGTTCTAAAACCCCGGGTCATGTCCCTGGTGGTGTTTACCGCCGCCATCGGCCTGTTTGCCGCCGGGGCACCGCTAAGCCCGATAAACGCAATCCTCATCATCGCCCTGATCGCCATCGGCGGGGGTGGATCAGGGGCGCTGAACATGTGGCTGGACGCCGATATTGACGCCAAAATGCGGCGGACTGCGGCCCGACCGGTACCGTCGGGCCGCCTGAGCGGGGCCAGTGTAAGAAACTTCGGGCTGATACTTTCGGTCGTGTCGGTTGTCCTGTTGGCTCTGGTCTCCAATCTTGCCGCCGCCGCACTTCTTGGCTTTACGATTCTCTTTTACGTGGTCATTTACACCCTCTGGCTGAAGCGGATCACCCCGTGGAATATCGTGATCGGCGGAGCGGCGGGCGCCTTTCCGCCCATGATCGGATGGGTTGCGGCCACGGGCTCCATTTCCCTGGAAGCGGTGTTGATGTTTGGTCTGGTTTTCATCTGGACGCCGCCCCACTTCTGGTCACTGGCCCTGTTTATGAAGGACGACTATACGAGGGCGAAGGTACCTATGCTGACCGTTACCCACGGCCGGCCCGAAACCCGCAAACAGATCACCATTTATACATTTGCCCTGGTACCAGTCTCGCTGATGCTGGCGTTCAGTTCCATTGGCGGGCCGATATACCTGCTGGTGGCACTGGGTCTGAATTTTGCGTTCGTCAAAGGCGCCCTGGCGATGCGCAAGCGAAACGAGCAAAAAGCGATCTCCGACCGGTTTGAAACCGAAAGAGGTTTTTTCCGCCTGTCGCTGCTTTATTTGTTCGGGCTTTTTGCCGCCCTTGCGGTGGAAATCGGCCTGCGCCAGGCCGGCATCGGACCCCTGGACTGGCCCGTTGTCGCGGCAATAACCGGAGTGGCTGGATAAGCGGCCCTCTGACACCGACTTGACGACAGGTAAAGTTGCGCGCCACACAACGTTTCTGTGCGGAAAACATCCGAAACAGCAAAAAACAAAAATGGTGGGCGTGACTGGGATCGAACCAGTGACCCCTACGATGTCAACGTAGTGCTCTCCCGCTGAGCTACACGCCCTCACCACTTCAAGGCGCTGTGCGCCATCGTGAAATTGTGCGCCCGATAGACCATGGAACCCGCCGGCGGGTCAAGAGTTGCCTGCCGCGCAATTTCCCGTTAGCGACCTGTTGCCACTGGACATAACAGCACGGGATTTGACATAGTGGGATTTATCTAAATTGCTGCGAGTATTCAAGCGTGACTGAGCAAGCCAACACGCATAATGCAGCCCGGATCATGCGCGAAAGTCTGGGGCGTCCCATATGGCCAACGATTGGCGCATTTGTTGTGCTGATCGCGCTTTTCGCGAGCTCTACCAGCGCGGCGCTGGCGGGTGCCATTCCCTATTGGCTGGCGGCGGCGTTCAATTTCATTGCCATCCACGCCGGGTTCACCGTCCTGCACGAGGCCTCCCACCGGGCCCTGTCCGGGGGCCATAAAAGCTGGGTCTGGGTTGATCGCCTGGCCGGACAAATCCACTCCGCCCTGCTCATTTATGATTTTCAAACTTTCAAGTATCTGCACCTCAACCATCACCAGTTTGCCAACGACGCCGACAAGGACCCCGATTTCTGGCTGCAGCGTTTTCCCGTCTGGCAGGTGTTCTGGCTGTCCTTCCTGGTGCCTCTACATTATTTGCGCCTGTACATAGCCGCCGGGCGGGCCGGCGCAATTTCCCGCGCTGATTTTCTTGCCGCCATGATCCGCATCGCCATTCTCGCTGTGCTGATTTTAACACTTCTGGCGATAAATCCGCTGGCGACCTTCGCCCTGTGGCTGCTACCGGCCGGCCTCGCGTCCGCACTAATTTCCCTCTCCCACCGGGTTTTGCACATGAACGAGCAGTCCCCCGACCGGGTTCTGACCACCCGCATCATACGTGGGGAACGGTTCTGGGAGTGGGTTATTTGTCCGTTTTTCTGGCTGAACAATCACCATTTTTTACACCATCAGTATCCCCGCGCCAGTTGCCTCGATCATGATCGCATGTTTCGCGCCGAAGAAGCGCGGTTGCGCGCCGATGGTGTTCAGATCATTACTTTGGGCGCAAAATCCGATCCACCCCGTCAATCCGACACAACCCCGTAACCAACCCCCCAGAATATTCGCACCCATGAATTACGCCCAAACGGACCACGCAGCCCCCTTTCAAACCCCAGCCCTTGAGGCCGGCACCGGCACATTTGCCGGGGAGGCCTCCCGCCTGCCCCCCGGGTCGGTGTATCGCTCGGTTGCCGGACGGGAGGAATTTTTCGCCTTTTACGACATGGTGTGCGACAGGCTGCCCGATACCGTTCGGGCCCGGCGGGTGATGACCCGATATGGTGAAACCCATGTCACCTTTGGCGGCACCCCGGGCAAAAAGCCGCTTCTGGTTCTGCCCGGCATGTCCATAGCCGGCCCGATGATGCTCGAGTTTTTTGATTATTTGTGGAACGACCGTCTGCTGATTGCCCCCGACCTTGTGGGCCAGCCCGGCCTGTCGGCGGATGGGCTGTTTGACCCTTCTGGCAATGCATTTGGCTATTGGGCTCTGGACCTGATCGACGGTCTCGAAATCGAGTGCATCGACATTGTCGGCGCCAGTTTTGGCGGTTCCATCGGGCTGGATCTGGCCATGATCGCCCCCCGGCGGGTGGGCAAACTCGGGCTGATTGTCACCGCGGGCCTAACCCCCCGCCTGCCCTATGTGCAAATTTACGCGTCAATGTTTTTTTCCTGGATGACCTATCGCTACCTGCCGGTAAAATCGCTCCTGCCGGCGATCGCCCGCCCGCTTTCGCGCTCGTTAAGCCCCGATAACCTTGATTATCTCGATCTGGTGATCCGCCAGACAGCGTTCTGGCGCCACCGCCCCGCCGGGCCGTTTTCAAAGGCGGATCTTGACGGCAAGCTGGCGCCGGTTTTCATCACTTTTGCCCAGAACGATATTTTATTCCCGTTCGCCAGCACCCGGCCCCACGCGCAACAATGCGTTCCCATTGCCGAAGAGCACGTTCTGGCCGGCAGTTCTCACATGCCAAGCGCTGCTGATGTGGAACCGGTTCACGACGCACTGCGTGAGTATTTCGCTGATTAAGCCGCTAAAAGCCGCTCGACCTCGTTGACCAGATCTTTCAGATGAAACGGTTTTGACAGCACTGAGGCATCTTTTGGTGCCGCACTGTCCGGGTTGAGTGCCACTGCGGCAAACCCGGTGATGAACATGACCTTGAGATCAGGATCGAGTTCGGTGGCCCGGCGGGCCAGTTCGATCCCGTCCATTTCCGGCATCACAATGTCAGAAAGCAAAAGTGCGAACGGTTCCTCGCGAAGCCGTTCATAGGCGGACTTGCCATTATCAAACGCGACAACGTCATATCCTGCCTGGCTGAGCGCCCGGGTCAGGAATTTACGCATGTCGTTATCATCTTCCGCCAACAAGATCCGATGCATGAGCATATTTGCTCCCAATACCTTCTATAAATTGTGGCCCCGGCCGCCAACCCCCGTTTCGGTAACGGATCCGGTCCTAAACATGTCCCACAAAACCGTTAGAACATTCTAACCAATCAGGCCAGCCACACCGTTTTGTGCATTTGTGGGCCCTATGCCCCTCAATTTAGGCAAAATAACAGCACGCACCACCGCCTCACTGTTGCCCGCAGTATAGACTATTCGAACTAAATTGGTCAGGTTGGCAAATCAAATCAGGTTGAGATGCCGGATCGCCCATGCCCATGTCCCTGCCCCTGCGCCCACGCCCCAGCGCCCTTTCCGAAACGCAACTGCCATCCGACTATTGCGAGCGGCCCGCTTTCGAGACCATCCGCCCCCGCCGGCAGATTGCTTCATTTGTGTTTAATTCACCCCATTCCGGCCGGGACTATCCGGACCGCTTTCTGGCACTGACCCGCCTGGATCATCTCGCCATCCGCCAGTCCGAAGACGCTTTTGTCGATGAACTGTTTGGTGCGGCTCCCCATCTGGGCATGCCCTTGTTGCAGGCCAATTTCCCCCGCGCCTATCTCGATGTAAATCGCGAGCCCTATGAGCTTGACCCGCAAATGTTTTCCGAGCCGCTGCCCGCCCGGACCAACTCCGGCTCGCCCCGGGTGGCCGCTGGTCTGGGCACCATCGCCCGCAATGTGTCCGAGAACAAAGCCATCTACCGCGCCAGGTTACGCCTGCCCGATGCCCTCATGCGCATTGAGGGCATATACCGGCCCTATCACCGCGCCTTGCAAAAGCTTCTTGGCGAAACCCTTGCCCGGTTCGGCCTTGCCGTTCTTATCGACTGCCACTCCATGCCCCGCATTACCCGGCGCGGCGGCGCAGCGGCCCCTGATATCGTGCTTGGCGATCGCTATGGCACATCATGCGCACCCGCCATTGTTGATCTCGCTGAGACCGTATTTGCCACCGCCGGGTTAAACGTCGCCCGCAACCGGCCCTATGCCGGCGGCCACAATACCCGCACCTATGGCCGCCCGGCCCACGGGCTGCACGCATTGCAGATCGAAATCAGCCGGCACTTGTATATGAGCGAGGCAACCCTGGCCAAACACTCCGGTTTTGATGAAATCAAGGCAATCATGACCCGCCTGGCCCAGATGTACGCAAACTTTGACCGCCGTCAGGTCGACCCCTCCCGCGCCGCTGCCGAATAATTGCCCATGTATCAAAAGCCCGATGATTTACCCCTTTGCGCAACAACCGGTAATACCAGCGGGCGCAAAAAAAATCGGGCCGCCGAAGCGACCCGAAGTCAAGGGAGGAAACGTCGGCGACCGGCCATCAGCACTGGCGAAATGTTCCCGCAATATCGTGCCTCTTGATGATGGCCGCCGAACCATCATGCATCCACAGGTTGATCTGATTTGCCTTGCCCTTACAAGCGCTCAACCAGCACATTTCCAAATTGAGCCAGGCTTGTTGCAAAAAAGACTCACAATTTGAACTTCATCCACAGTATCCACAAGAAACCACGTCGGTTTATCCCATTTTTGCCACATAAAACCCCCCATGAAAACAAATAAAATCAATATGTTAGGCTAGCTTGTCCCGGTTTGAGCAAGTCAAATCAAACCAAAACGATTCGAAAGTGCCCCCCAAAGTGAATTCTCAAGTGAATGCCTACACAATTATTCTTGAAGAGCTCGACACAAGCGCATCAGAGCTCGAGAGATTCTTCCGCACCATCCGTGAGGGCGCCGCCCGTCAGACCATGGGCTTGTTTCGCAGCGCAATGGACATTGAGAACAAACTTGACGAGGGGTTTGACCCGGTTACCGAAGCCGACCGGCTCGCCGAACAAACCATCCGGCAAATCATATCAGCACGCTACCCGGATCACTCCATCATCGGCGAGGAACTAACCGACACGATTACAAACTCACCATTTACCTGGGTCATAGACCCCATTGACGGCACCCGGTCCTTCATTTGCGGCCTGCCCCTGTGGGGGACCCTGGTCGGGCTGATGCACAATGGCCGCGCGTTTGCCGGATTTATGGATCAGCCCCATATTGGCGAGACATTTATTGCCGCTTCGGGCAACGCCTGGCTGGAGCACAAAGACGCCCGGACGGTTTTGAAAACCAGCAAAGTCACCGCCCTGGCCGAAGCGCGCCTGCTTACCACCAGCCCGGACCTGTTCGAGCCCCGCCGCTCCCGACCCGCCTATGCTGCCGTTGAGCGCCAGTGCCGTCTGGCCCGGTATGGCACCGATTGTTACGGCTATTGCCTGCTGGCCGGCGGCCATGTGGATCTGGTGGTGGAGGAAGGGTTAAAGCCGGTGGACATAACCGCCCTGGTGCCGATTGTCGAGATGGCCGGTGGTGTCATAACCAGTTGGAGCGGCGGCCGGGTTGAAGGCGGTGGCCAGGCGGTTGCCGCCGCCACGCCGGAACTGCACGCTGCGGCGCTTGGCTTGCTGGCCCCCGCCGCCAGCCCCGGTTAGAATTTGGTATTTGGTTATCCAGTACTTGGTTCGGCGATAAACGCGTCGAACGCCGCCAGAACCTGTTCGCGCACCTTGTTGGATTCCATGAACAGTTCATGACGCGCCCCCGCGATCACCGAGTGCCAGCCCGAGCGCATCCTGACCCCAAGGGTTTCAATGGCGGCAGTAGAGACCACCTTGTCCTGACCCGCGGCCAGCATAAGCACCGGCAGACGGACTTTTGCGGCAAAATCGTCCGCCCCCGCAACGACCATGGCTCTAAACGCCGCGCCGGCCCAGGCAACCGAAGGCGCGGTGACCAAAAGATCCGGCCTCGCCCGCAAAATGTCCAGAGCCCTGGTATAGCGCGCCAGATCCGAGGTCAGATCATTACCGGCAAACCCTTCTTCGGACATGGGCTTGTCCGCCCGTCTGGCCACCTACATCCCGCCAAGACCGACAAACCGCAACACCCCCATGAGCGTTGCCGCCATTGCCGGGGAAACAGCCACCCCGTCCGGCTGCAGCATCGGCGCGCTTAAAAACAGCCGGTCAAACATCATGCGATCCCGGGCCGCCGCCAGCAGCGCCACCAGCGCCCCCATGGAATGGCCCACCAGATGAAATGGCGGCGGGCAATCGGGCAGCAAAATATCACTGTGAAAGCACTGCAGATCACAAATGTAATCGTCAAAATGATTGACGAACCCGTATTGGGAATTCTTCACCAGCCGTTGCGACCCGCCCTGCCCGCGCCAGTCGAAGGTGGCCACACAAAATCCCCGGGCTATAAAATCATTGATGGTTTCGAAATATTTCTCGATAAACTCGGTCCGCCCGTGGACCAGGCAAATGGTGCCTTTGTTGGCACCGCTACTGCGCCGCCAGATCCCGTAGCGTAAACGAACCGCGTCACGGGTCTCAAAGTAGGCCACCCGACCCCCCTCCGGCACCGGGTTTGAAGAAACCGAAACCAGCGAAGCTTGCGCCGGCATTTCGTTTTTATTGTTGCCCAACACCGTTCCTCGCAAACAAAATTTGCACGTGGGCCTTGTCCTGAAGATCAGGGCGCACCCGGGGCGCCAACCAATACTTGTCCAGCGCCGCCGCTGCAAGTATGTCCGGCCCCCCAGTTCCCCCAAAGCAAAAACCGGCAGACCCGAAGGGTCCACCGGTTTCGTTGCAAGAAGACACCGTGCGGGGGGCGGGTGATGATGTCTTCTTTATCTCGGCTGGACGAACATGGCCCGTGCCAACCGTTCGCCATATCTAACCGCCTGCGGCTGAACCGGATCGGATCAACCCGTTCATTTCGGGTTCACACAACCCTGACCCCGAAATACGAGGGTCTTGAAACCGCATCGAACCCTACCAACATTACGAGATGTCCGACGCCGGAATAACCCGGGCCGGACTAAAATCACCCGCCTGAGCCTGCCGGATACCGGGGGTCGGGCAAGTGAACAGAACGCATGTTGCTCAAAGGAGAATATGCCATGCAAACGTTTGATTTTTCACCCTTTTACCGCTCAACCGTCGGCTTTGACCGCCTGTTCGATGTGCTTGATGGACTGACCACCAAGGATACCGCCGGCTACCCGCCCTACAACATCGAACGCACCGGCGAGGACGCTTTTCGCATCACCCTTGCCGTGGCCGGTTTTGGCAGCGGCGATATCGCCATTGAAAGCCGGCAGAACACGCTTTTGATCAAAGGCGCCAAGGCTGAGGTCAAGGATGCCGACGAACGCGAGTTCTTGCACCGCGCCATTGCCGAACGCGCTTTTGAGCGCCGTTTCCAGCTCGCCGACTATGTTGAAGTTGCCGGCGCTGAACTGACCAACGGGTTGTTGCATATCGATCTGGAGCGCAAGCTGCCTGAAAATCAGCGCTCGCGACAAATCGAAATCAAGACCGGTTCAAAAGACGCCAAAGGGCGCCTGCTCGATAAATCGACGAACTGAGCAAACCCCGATCAGATCCCGGTTGGCGGGCTCGCTCGCCACCGGTAGACCAGAACGGACGCGGGTTCCTCCTCCCCCCTGCGTCCGTTTTGTTGTGGCCAGGCCACACCCGCACACACCCCTGCCGGCTTGCCCCGCCCGCCAAAATCTGGCAATGTCCGGCAAATAGGACAATAGTGTTGTCCATTAAGGCAGGGCGCCCGGACCGGGTGGCCTGGCTGATATCGCTTGCGGGTGGCCCTGACGGGCTGGTCGGGAGTGCGGCCCGAGATGGTCGGCCAATTGCCACGGGCAACTCTTGATGCCGGGGGCAACAAAAGCGGCCATGGGCTGATGGGCCCCAGGCAATATTAGCCGCCGCAGAACAAATCGAGTGCGTCGATCGCAACGAGCCGTCTGGACCTGGGTGCCATTCGACCGGGGTGATCCGATTGGCCTTGGAGTGGTGTATGGCATCGATGGTTGCCACGGGTGTAATTCGGAACTGACCAGGTAAAAGGGGCGCAAAATCAATAATATGAACGCACCAGAACGACACGATCATCAATCGAGTGTCGCCCGGCGCATGGGCCGTCCGTCGGCCCGGGGCCTGTATGACCCGGCCCGCGAACACGATAGCTGCGGCGTTGGATTTGTCGCCCGCATCGACAATACACCCACCCACGACATTATTGAAAAAGGTCTTGAGGTTCTGGTCAACCTCACCCATCGCGGAGCCGTGGGCGCCGACCCGCTCATGGGCGATGGCGCCGGTATTCTTGTCCAGATCCCCCACGTATTCTATTCCCGCGTCCTCCCCTTCGATCTGCCGGAGCCGGGCGCCTATGCCGTGGCCATGATCTTTTATCCCGACACGGAAAAAGACCGCGATGCATGCTGGGCGCGGCTGGCCCGGGTCACCACCGCCGAGGGGCTGGAGATTTTAGGCACCCGCCGGCCGCCGTTTGACAATTCCGCCCTGTCCGAAGGCGTAATTGCCTCGCAACCCATTATCGAACAGGTGTTTTTCGTCCGCCCCCCCGGCCTGGACATCGAGGCCTTCGAACGCAAGCTGCTCATTGTGCGCAAAGTGATCGCCAATGAAATCTATCGTGAAATGCCCGAAATGAGTGGCGACAATGGCTTTTACATCGTTTCCATGTCGGCCCGCACGGTGGTCTATAAGGGCATGTTTTTGGCCCATCAGCTCGGTGCGTTCTACAAAGACCTCGCCGAACCCGATTT
>JAADFY010000141.1 GCA_013152625.1 Alphaproteobacteria bacterium | reverse complement strand
CCGTCGATTTCAGCGGTGATGCCAAGGTTGGTGGCGGTGGTGCCTAAAGCCGCTGCAAGATCAGCGCGGTTTTCAATATTGCCGGCGCCAAAAGTCAGGGTTTCGGTGGTGCCGCCGCTTTCGATGGTCAAAGTGCCGGACAGGGCGCCGATGATTGCGTTCTGGGCATTGTAGGTGCCGTCGGTCAGACCCAGGCCAGTGGAGCCATCGGTGACGACGAAGTTGGAGTCGGTGTCGGAGCCCAGGGTGATTTCGACGGTGCCCGCGTTCAGGGCAACGGTTGCATCGGCTGCACCGGCGCCACCATTGGCACGCAATCCGGTCTGGATGGCGGCAAGGGCGGTATCGATATCGACAGCGGCGGTGGTCTGCACGTCGATGCCGACATTGGCGCCGCCATAGACACCGGCATTGCCATCAAAGAAGTCAAAGATGACGGCGGTACCATCGACATCGATGGTCAGGCTTTCGCCAATGGCCGTGACTGTTGCGGCATTGTCGGTGCCGGTAAGGCCGGTAGCACCGGTTGCGGTTGCCGTGGTGTCGGCGCCCACATCAACGGAACCGGTGGCAATGGCCTCGGCGTCGACGGTGGTGCTGGTTTCTTCGATTGTGGCCGCGGACTGAAGGGCCTGACGGGCCGTTGCCTGGGCGCTTTCCACCAGAGCCGTGATGGCGGTTAAACCATTGTCAGCCGCTTCAATGGTCTGAACGGCATTGCCCACCGAATCGAGCAGGGCGCCGAGATCGCCGGCCCTTGAGTTTAGTGCGGATGCGGTGAAGAAGTTTGTGGGATTATCCAGAGCGGAGTTGACCCTGAGACCCGTTGCCAGACGCTCCTGGGATTTGGACAGCAAATTGGCGGTGTTTTGCAGATTAAGCAGGTTGGAGCGGACTGCGCTGGAAAGGGTAACGTCGGTCATTTGAGCTTCCTCTTCTGGGATATGGGTGCCGATTTCACGCTTCGTTCTGATGCGTGTTGGGGCGACCATGCGCCGAAGTGGATAAATTATGGTTAACAAATGGCAATGATGTCCGTCTGGTGTTTATTCTTTGCAAACCATGTTTGGGATTAGGCGAAAATGCGGCGAATGCTGCCGGGGGCCGCCGCCGAAGCCATGTTTTTTATGAGACGGTTTTGTCCGCGACCAGAAGCGCGACAGCAAACCCTGTCGCCGCGTCGGAGGTTTCGGGGTTCAAATATGCGGTTTTGCGGGTGTCGGGCCGGGATGGACCGGGGCGGTTTTTTGCCTGAGCCATTTCGGGGCCGGGCCGGGGCCGTTTGCCGGTATTTGTCGCAGTGACGGGCGGGGCGATACGGTTTTTGGGCGGCGGCTGAACGCGACGATCCAGCGCCGGGCCGAGCACGACGCCAAATTGACCGACAGACAATGAAGAGCGGGCCGTCAAGCACTTCTCCCGTACCCAAACCAGCAAGCATGCCAGAATGGGGGTGGGGTGCTAAATCCGTGTTGGGAAAATCGCCGGGTTTTAAATCAAATGCGTTTCATCGCCAAAGTGGTACCCGCGGCAGTTATAAAGACTGGTCGATGGAAATGCCTTTTGCGGCAAGGCCGGGGGGGGGCGGCGGCGTGCCTGTGCGTCCGTAGGCTGTGGTGGCGGTGGATTTGCCGGTGCGCCGGGCGACATCGGCGAGAAGGTTCTGGGCCAGGGTTTTGGCTGAGCCAAGGACTTTGAGGTTTTCCGCCATCTGGGTGGCCAGCGCCGCATGACCCGCTTTCAGTCTGGCCAAGGCCTCTGGGGCCGCCGCTTTAATGGCCCCGGCATTGTGTTGCACGGTCCGGGCGAGGTGGACAAATTCCTGAGCCAGCCGGGTTTTACCGGCGCTTAGTTCCCCCGCTTCGAGCAATTGGCCCGAACGCAGCAGAACTGTTTCACGGCTGGTGATCTCGACAAGTTCGTTTAACGTCGTGCGGGCCCGATCACAGATCAGAACCGGATCCCCGACATTTTTGATCAACTCCCGATGGATCTCGGGGTCGCTGGAGGGGCGTAACGGGTGTTTCATTGGGTATAGGCTCCGATGGCGGCGTCAAGTTGGGGTTGTGAGGCGGGTTGGGGGGTGACGGCGTTGCCCTGTATCGCAATCAGGTCGCGCAGAATGGTGTCGGCCAGCCCGAAGCCACCGGCTTCGGCAACGGACTGGGAATATTGCTCGGCCATCATGCCGCGCCAGGTTTGTTCGGCCTGACCGCCACTAAAGGCGCCCTCGGTGTCGATGGAGGAAAACATTTGCGAAATGAGGGTGTTGATGAACAACCCTTCCATCTCCACGGCCTGATTTTTCAAGGCCGAATAGGTGCGCTCGGGCATAAGGGGCGGGCGTTCGGACCCGGCAAGGACGTCAATCGACATTACAGCACCTCGATTTCAGCCTGCAGGGCGCCGGCGGCTTTAATGGCCTGCAAAATGGAGATCATATCGCGCGGACCGATACCCAGAGCGTTCAAACCATTGACCAGTTCCTGCAACGACACGGATGCGGGAACAACTGCGAGATTGAACTCATCTGAAAACAGATCAATGTCGGTGCCCGGAATAACCACCGTTTCACCATCGGAAAAGGGGGCGGGCTGACTGACCGAAGGGTTCTCGGTAATTGTGACCGTAAGATTGGCCTGGGCCACCGCCACGGTGGACACGCGAACCTCGGAACCCATGACGATAATGCCGGAATTTTCATCCACGACGATTCTGGCGGGTTGATCGGGAACGATCACGAGCTGTTCGATATCGGTGAGCAGGTCGACGATGGAGCCATTAAAATTTTTGGGCAGGCGCAACTGCACCGTCGCCGGGTCCGTGGGTATGGCGGCAGGCATGCCAATGAGATTGTTAATGGCCAGGGCAATGCGGCGGGCGGTTGTCAGGTCGGGGTTGCGCAAGGAAAGGCGCAGATATTCCTGATCTGCGAGAACAAAGGGTATTTCGCGCTCCACCAGAGCGCCGGAGGAAATGCGGCCGGTGGTGGGCACGCCGGAAACAATCGAGGCGCCATCGCCGGCGGCGGCAAAGCCGTTTATGAGCACCGAGCCCTGGGCAATGGCATAAATTTCGCCGTCGGCGCCCTGTAGCGGCGTGACCAGTAGCGTGCCGCCCTGCAAGCTGCCCGCATCGCCCAGTGCGGCGACATTAACATCAATGCGCGAGCCTTGTGTAGCAAAGGCGGGCAGGTTGGCGGTTACCATGACCGCTGCGACATTGGCGGTGCGCAACACGGCGCCGCGGGTGTTGACCCCGAGCCGTTCGAGCATCGCCTGCAAGGACTGACGGGTAAACGGGGCGTTGTTCAAACTGTCACCGGTGCCGTTCAGACCGACGATCAAGCCATAGCCAATGAGCTGATTGTCGCGGATGCCTTCAATTTCAACGATGTCCTTGATGCGGGCGCCCTGAGCCGGCACGGCGGCGCCAAGGGCCATGATCAGGACCATGGCGTAGGAACACATGCGTTGCAGAAAAGACATAGAGCGAGGGCGGATCATCGAATTTTCCAGTTTTGTCGGTATGGCGACAGTCTTGAACCTGAATAATGCGAAAAACGTGCCAGTTTGTGCGCCGGGCCGTATTATCCGGTAAGTTATTGAAAAAACACCGATAAATTACGATCACCACCTGCCATTGGCGGTAAAAGTGATCCCGGTCGGCAAAGATTGCCGGGCAAGTTAAGCACTTGTTAACCATGGGCGGCAGATTTTGCCCCCCGACGGCGAACCCGTCAGGGGTTGGGAGAAACTGGTTTGAGGATTACAGGTCCGGGAATTGCGCGGACGGCTGAGGCAAAGACTGCGAAGCGATCGGGGGCGGCGGGGGAGCGGTTTGTTGTCGGTTCGCGAGGCGCGGCAATAGCCTCGGCGCCGGACATCGCCGGCCAGCCCCTGGGCGGGGTGGATGCGCTGCTGGCCTTACAGGGAGTGGATGACCCGGTTCTGGCGCGTAAACGCAAGGTGCGGCGCAGCGCCCAGCTTCTGGACGCCCTGGATGAGATCAAGGCCGATCTGCTGACCGGGCATATCGGGGAGGGCAAACTGAACCGGCTGGTGGCCCTTGTCAGCCAGCTTCGCGATAGCGTTGAGCCCGGACTTGATGGAATTGCCGATGAAATTGATTTGCGGGCCCGGGTGGAACTGGCCAAGCTGGGGCGGTGAACCGATCCGGGCGACGGCGGGGACAAGTTGGTACAACCGGGGCGATCCGAGGTTGCCCAAACATCGCGCCGGCATTATACAGGCCGCGCATTGAGGAGATGGAGAAAGCGCCGCCATGGCACTAAATGCGGATCTGGATGGATATGTTCCCGGCGCTGACGAGCCGTTCATGAACCCCCGCCAAAAGGGCTATTTTCGTGCCAAGCTTGAAAGCTGGAAAGACGATATCCGGCGGGAAAGCCGCGAAACGCTGGAAAATCTGCAAGAGGAAAGCACGAATCACCCGGACATGGCTGACCGGGCTTCTTCGGAAAGTGACCGGGCGCTCGAACTTCGCACTCGGGACCGGCAGCGCAAGCTGATCGCAAAGATCGATGCCGCACTAAAGCGCATCGAAGATGGCACCTA
>JAADFY010000140.1 GCA_013152625.1 Alphaproteobacteria bacterium | reverse complement strand
CACGGGGACGCTGGTTTGCTGACAACCTTAAGCAAGAACGGCCCGAGAGCGGCGGCAAACTACGACCGCAAAAAACTGGCCCTTGAGATGTTGGATCACCTTGAAACAGCCGCCCGGCGTAGCGGCAAACCAGCGCTTTAGAAATTTATCCTTGCGCCGGCGGTGCCTTTGTAACGATAGCTGTCGCCGGCATTCTCAAGGCTGGTGGCAGCGGTGATCTCGCCGAACAGGGTGATGCGCTCGTCATCCCAACTGAACGAGCCGCCAAGCCCGATCTCGGCGCTTGCCTGTTCGGGCTGATTGACGAACTCGGTGCCCGAGACATCCACCTGGCTGGGGCCGGCCAGCTCATAATAAAGGTTCGCCAGACCGTAGATTTGCGAACTGCTGGTCATCCCGTCGCTTGCGGTCCAGCTTTGGCTTTTATCAATGGACAGGCCAAGCCGGGCCAAAACGCTGTCGGCCGCGTCAAGGGAGACAGCCGCGCCGCCCGGGCCGACAAAATCATCAAAACCCACCGAGGAATAGACCAGTTGCGCCTGGGGGGTAATGCTGGTGCCGCCGCCAAGGTCCACGCTTTGCCCGGCTTCAAGGGAGATGGCATATCCCACACCCTGATTGCCGCCCGCCAAAAGGCCGCTGGTTACATCGCTTAAATCAGAGGTGTACCAGGACATCTGGGCCTGACCGTCGAGATAAAAACCTTCATTGCCGAACCAGGTGGCGGTCGCCCCAAGGCTGGCAAGATCGGTGGCGATGGAGCCGTCGCCGGTCGCTGAAAAAACGTCGGCGGCGCCCATGCCGTAAGAAGCGTTCACACCCGCCATCAGCGTGCCGCCCGCTCCGGCCATTACCTGACTATCGAGCCCGGCCTGAATGCGATACTGGCGCAGGGCATAGTTTAATGCGGTGGTGGAGGTGGCCGGTGCCACCACCGAGCGGTCACCCTCGATCCGGGTCCAGATGGGGGTGGGCTGGCCGCCGGTCTCGACGACGCCCTTGCCGCTATAGGCCGCGTACTGGTCCCCTGTCCGCTGACGCAAGGTGGGCAGGGAATTGAGCCCCAGCAGTATCTGCGGATAGGCTTCATAAACAGCGGTGGCGGGATTAAATCCGGCCTGTTGTTGCAAAACCCAGTCATTGCCGCCGATCAAGGCAAGATCATACAGGAACGCCCCGATCCCGGGTGTGGCCAGGGTAAAATCACCGGCAATGGTCGTTCCGGTCACATTGACAATCTGCACATCATTGCCTGTGGCCGGGCCGACTGCGATATCAGAGACCGAAACCGCGGTGCTGCCGCCGGTGATGTCACCGTTAATGACCAGCGTGTCGGCCATGTCGCTGGCAAGATCAACATCGATCAGAAAGGATCCCAGGCCTGAGAAATCACCATTAACGGTGATTGTGTCGCCCACGGCGCCATTGATCATGGTGATGGTGCCGTTGTTGAGCACGTTGGCGTTCAGAACCAGCCCACCACCGCCGGCGTCAAGAATGCCGCCGCCTGTGGTGGTAAGCAGGCCCGCTGTCAGCGCGTTGTCGGCAAACGAAATGGTCGAACCGGTGTCGATGACCACATTTTCCCAATTGATCACGTTGGCCCCGATCAACGCGCCGTTCGAGCCGGCAAAGGTCAAAGTATCGATAAAGGTGTCGGCGACATCGATATCATCACCGCCGTCAAACAGGGTCACGCCGGAAAAGTCACCGCCATTAAAGGCCAGGCTATCGCTTCCGTCACCAAGAACAATGGTGCCGGCAACCGATGCCCCGCCATTGACCGTTGTGGTTGAGTCCCCGGCATCATTAAAGATCGCCTGCCCGGAGGTCGCCGATACCGTGGCCCCGGCGTTTAAGGTGATGGTTGTTGCGCCAAGCGCACCATCGCCGCGGGCATTGATACCAATTCCCGTTCCACCGGTCACCGAACCATTGACGGTGATGGTCAGCGCGCCGTCACCGTCATTGTCCGCATCAATGCCATCAAAACCGCCGGTAACACTCGATCCCGCGCCGGTGATGATGGTTATGGCCCCGGAGCCCGGATCATTGTCGGCCTCGATACCCTCTTGACCGCCGATCACCGTGCCGTTGACCGTGATCAGGGTGGTGCCGCCGGCAGCCTCATTGTCGGTTTCGATCCCTTCAGAGGTGCCGCTTACCGAGGAACCCATACCGGTCAGGACAATTATGTTGCCGGTGCCGGAATCATATTTTGTGATGTCAATACCGTCAGCACCACCGCCGGTCACACTGCCAAAGACAGTTACCGACAGGTCGCCAACGCCATAGGAATCTGCGTTGATACCGTCATCGTTGTCACTGTTGACCGAACCTGTCGCCCCGACGGTAATTGTCATGGCGCCGGCGGTAGCGGAATCCTGAACCTGAACGCTTTCCCGATCTACCGAATTGACCGCGCCATTGATTGTGATCATTGTTGGGCCGGAGCCTAAATTAGTGGCGAAAATTCCATACCGTTGGCCCGAAACAACCGAGCCGGCGTTGACCGTAACTGTCAGATCGGTGCCCGCGGAACTATTAATCGCGTCAATTCCCTCGAAAAGTTGGCCGGTGACCGCACCAGTGGTGGTGATCGACAGTTCGCCGTCGCCGTAGTTGCGGGCATCAATGCCGTCTTCACCGCCCATCACGGCCCCCAGGGCATCGATGGTGATTGAAGTGCCATCGTTATCGGCAAAAATCCCGTCCCTATCCGTCCCGGTCACAACGCCTGTCGTTGTGATTGACAAGGCACCGGTGCCGTTATTGCGGGCATCAACTCCGATGGTACCCCCTTGTACCGCACCCTGGGCATTGATGGTGAGATTGGTGCTGACGGCGTTATAGTTGAGGGCATAAATCCCGACATTATTCGTCCCCGTCACCGCCTGGGTGGTAATCGACAGGACACCGGTGCCGTTATTGCGGGCATCAACTCCGTAGGTCTCCCCTTGCACCGCACCCTGGGCATTGATGGTGAGATCGGTGCTGACGGGGTTATAGTTGAGGGCATAAATCCCGATGTTATTCGTCCCCGTCACCGCCTGGGTGGTGATTGACACAGCCCCGGTGCCGTCATTGCGTGCAAAAACTCCGTAGAGCCCCCCTTGCACCGCGCCCTGGGCATTGATGGTGAGATCGGTGCTGACGGCGTTATTGTTGAGGGCTATAATCCCGGTATTATCCGTCCCCGTCACAACGCCCGTCGTTATGATTGACAAAAATCCCGTGCCAAGGTTGATGCCGGAAATGCCACTGACCTGGCCGGTAATGGGTGAGGTGTAGATATCGGTAAAGGAGATATTCACATCACCGGCAAAATTGCGCAGATTTATCGCATTACCACCCGATCCCGTTGTGTCGACGCTGAAACCGGGGGTAGCGGTGACGACAAGATCGCCAACCACCGCAGAAACCAGACTTTCGGTGTGCACCGAAGCACCCGAGCAGACAAAAACGCCCGGTGCGCCGACGACACAGTCCGTGGCGCGGGCGCCGGTGACCGTCAGCGACAGGGGGGCTGCAATCATTAAGGCAAGTGCCAGAGCGCTGCTGGAAACAGACGAAATCAGGGAAGCCGCCGACTGACCGAAAACCAGTCCCGGGGCAAAACTTGCTGCCTGACCGTGAAACTTGGTCATGCGCCCGCCGCGCACCTGCAATCCCTGGCTCCGGCCACCATTAAGGTGGGCGGAACCGCCCGGAGATTCCGTCATATTCATGTGCGTCCCTGTAAAATAATTTGTGCAAATTATGATTCAACCACAAAGAGTTAACCATAAGTTGGCGAGGAGTCGAGTTGTTCAGGCGTTTGTACGGCCCTTCGTGTCTATTTCGCCACAGGCGGAGGATGGGGCTGCTTTTTAAGCCTTTACAGTGCCAGTGGCCCCGGGCATGCCATCATAAGTGATCAGCGATGCCGCTTCGTCCGACATGGGTGGCACGGCCATGGGGCAAACGGCTCCGGGCAGGATTGCCACATCGAAAACCTCGCCGATGCTGCCATCGATTCGGAACCAGTCGACACACGATCCCTTGTCCAGATCGATGATCTGAACCCCGCACCAGGCTTCCGAATCGGCCTCTTTCAGCTTTTGATCCAGAGCCAGCCCCTCAAACCGCTTGTGGCGGGGTTTGGATAGGCCGACGAACGCAAGATTTCCCGAAAAACTCAACCCGCGCAAAAAACCGGGGCAAAATACCTTTGGCACAAACGTGCCGTTGCCGGCCCTGTCAAATTCAACCGTGCCCAGATCGCCGGTGCCTGAATTCAGCAGCCATAATTGCCCCTCGTGCAACCGCGGGGAGTGTGGCATGGACAGGCCCTCGCAAACTATCTCATTGCGTGCCACATCCATGACGATGCCGCCATTTGCGCGCCGGTCACGCCAGCCGTCGATGGTATTTGAGCGGGATACGGCGGTGACGTATTTCGGTTTGCCGTTCTCCATGGCCAGCCCGTTCAGGTGGCACCGGTCTTCATCTATCAGCGTGGAAATGAACTCCGGTTTCCATGTCATCTCAAACGAGTGCCGGGCCGAAGGCACCGCCAAAACCGCGTGTTCACGAACACTGCCCGGCCCTGATTATCCATGCCCACGTCATGGGCGTCGAGCCGCCCGGTCAGATGAACGGTTCTGGGCACAAAACAGGTCTCGAACGTGTGATTGATCTGCTGACCGGGTTGCAGAACATTTTCAAACCGCAGGATCTGATAGCCGGCGGTCACAGTCAGATCGCCCCGTTCGCCAACGCATAGCCCCATGGGTTTGGGCAGGGCGGTTTGGTGAATGTTGATGCCGTTGTTCTTGTTGCGGCCGATCAGATACAAAAGTCCCGATTGATAAGAAGTAACCGCCAGGGCGATATCAAGCTTGGCCAGCCTGGCCGACAGGCCGGCGGAAATAGAAAACTCGACCTTGTTGGTTTCGGTGGTTTTCGGGTCGGCTCCCGGTTCTGATGTCGGTTCCGCTGGCGGCTGTTTTTCCATGAAATCCCCTGGTCGATTGCCGGTTGCCGGTGGCAGGCGCAAGCGCCGTGCCAGCA
>JAADFY010000139.1 GCA_013152625.1 Alphaproteobacteria bacterium | reverse complement strand
ATTTGTTCACATAACAGGCGCAAGAACGATGGAAACCAAATGGTTTTCAAGGTCTTGGTACGCATTAGGTGGACAAATTGGCCATAACCCCATGGTCGCTCAATTGGCTGCAATCTGCTGTGTCGAAGGGCTCAACCGGGTGAAAGACCCACTTTTTGCCCTTCTTCGTGCATATTATTGCCAATTGAAGCGCCATATCGCCCCCGTTTATAAGTCTGGACCCTAAGTCTTGGTTTGGTCGCGTTTCCGAACCGGATAACCGGTACCCAATTAACTTGGAAACGCTCCAGGCACTGTGGTGCCCTGAAAGCTTGCGCCGGGGCTCGCACCAATATTGTTCGGATGTAGAGATAAATGATTGAAAAAACGTATGATCCGGCCACGGTCGAAGGTCGCATTTATGACGCCTGGGAGCAGGCCGGGTCGTTCAAAGCCGGGGCAGGGGCCAAACCGGGCGCGCCAGCCTATTGCATCGTAATTCCGCCGCCCAACGTTACCGGCTCGCTGCATATCGGACATGCCCTGAACAACAGCTTACAAGATGTGCTGGTTCGCTTCGAACGCATGAATGGCCGAAATGTCCTGTGGCAGCCGGGCATGGATCACGCCGGCATTGCCACCCAGATGATTGTCGAACGCCAGCTGGCCGAGCGGGGGGAGCCGGGCCGTCAGGAATTGGGGCGGGACAAATTCCTTGAACGGGTCTGGCAGTGGAAGGGGGAAAGCGGCGGCGAAATTCTCGATCAGCTCAAGCGGCTGGGTGCTTCGTGCGACTGGTCCCGGGAACGGTTTACCATGGACGAAGGTCTGTCGGAGGCCGTGCGCAAGGTGTTTGTGGACCTGCATGGGCGGGGCCTGATCTACCGGGCCAAACGGCTGGTCAACTGGCACCCGGAACTGCAAACCGCGATTTCCGACCTTGAGGTGGAAAATATCGAAGTTGACGGGCATTTGTGGCATCTGCGTTATCCGCTGGCCGATGGCGAAACCTATGCGCACCCCGTCGAGTTTGATGAGACTGGAAAAGCCACCCGATTTGAGACCCGCAATTACCTGGTGGTGGCTACTACCCGTCCTGAAACCATGCTCGGCGATACCGGGGTGGCGGTAAATGCCAGCGACCCGCGTTACGCCGGCCTGATCGGTAAATTTGTCGAACTGCCTCTGGTGGGGCGCAAGATCCCGATCATTGCCGATGATCACGCCGACCCGGAACAGGGGTCCGGGGCGGTCAAGATCACCCCGGCCCATGATTTCAATGATTTTGGCGTCGGCCAGCGGCATGACCTGCCCCAGATCAATATTTTCACCCCGGATGCCTGCATCAACGATGCGGCACCGGAACCCTATCGGGGTCTGGACCGGTTCGAAGCGCGCAAAAAGGTGCTGGCCGATCTGGGGGAACTGGGTGCGCTTGATCATGTGGAAGACAAAAAAGTCATGGTCCCCCATGACGAGAAATCAAAACTGGTGATCATCGAGCCTTATCTGACCGACCAGTGGTTTGCCGACGCAAAAACCCTGGCCGCCCCGGCCCGGGACTCGGTACGGGCGGGGCGCACAAAATTCGTACCCAAAAGCTATGAGAACACCTATTTCGCCTGGATGGATAGTATCCAGCCCTGGTGCATTTCGCGCCAATTGTGGTGGGGGCACCGGATTCCAGCCTGGTACGGACCCGACGGGGAGGTTTTTGTCGCCCCTGATGAAGCGGCGGCCAGCGAGATGGCAAAAGCCCACTATGGAAAACCCGCTGATCTCGTCCGGGACCCGGACGTGCTCGACACCTGGTTTTCCTCCGCCCTGTGGCCGTTTTCAACCCTTGGCTGGCCCGAGCAAACCGACGAACTGGCAACCTATTACCCCACTTCGGTATTGGTTACAGGTTTTGACATTATCTTTTTCTGGGTGGCCAGAATGATGATGATGGGGCTGGAACTGACCAAAACCGAGCCGTTCCATACGGTTTATATGCATGCGCTTGTCCGCGATGAGCAGGGCCAGAAAATGTCCAAGACAAAGGGCAATGTGATCAACCCCATTGAGCTGTTCGACAAATACGGGGCCGATGCGACCCGCTTTACCCTGATCGCCATGGCCGCTCAGGGGCGCGATATCAAGCTTTCCCTGTCCCGGGTTGAGGGCTATCGAAATTTTGTCACCAAACTGTGGAATGCGACCCGGTTTCTGCAAATGAACGAATGCCGGCCGGTGCCGGGGTTCGATGCCGCCGGGGTCACGCTTGGCGTGAACAAATGGATCATCGGCGAAACCGCCCGGGCCGCCGACGCGGTGACCAAAGCGATCCGCGAATACCGGTTCAACGATACCGCCAATGCCAGCTACGAGTTTGTCTGGCACATTTTTTGTGACTGGTATGTGGAACTGGCCAAACCGGTGTTTTCCGGCGACAACGAAGCGGCAAAGACCGAAACACGGGCCACCGCCGCGTTCGTGCTCGACCAGATCCTGAAAATTCTGCATCCCCTGATGCCGTTTGTTACCGAGGAATTGTGGCACCAGACGGCCAGCGAGAGCGCCGGTCGCGACACCCAGCTCATGCTGAGCGCGTGGCCGGAACTTGAAGGTTTTGAAGACCCTGAGGCAGACGCGGAAATCGGCTGGCTGATCGAACTGGTCACCGGGGTACGCTCGGTTCGCGCGGAAATGAATGTTCCCGCCGGGGCCAAAGTGCCGCTGATCGGGGTCGGCGCGTCGAATAAAACAAAATCCCGGCTGAAAACCCACCGGGACCTGATCATGCGTCTGGCGCGCATTGAAACCCTGAGTGAGGCTGAAACGGTGCCTGAAGGGTGCGCCCAGATCGTTCTGGGTGAGGTGACCTGGTGCCTGCCGTTGGCCGATGTGCTTGATCTGGGCGCCGAGCGGGATCGTCTCAACCGGGATATTGCGCGACTGGACGATGAAATTTTTCGGATCGACAAAAAACTTGCCAATACAAAATTCATGGAACGGGCACCGGAAAAGATCATCGCCGAGCAACATACCCGACGGTCGGAATTTGTTGAAAGACGTCAGCGCGTAACCGAGGCACTGGCGAGATTGCCGTGACACGCTGGCGGGCGTAACAATTGTGCAACAGCGAGCGGTTTTAGTGCGCCTCGGTTAGGCTTAACGCCATTCGGGCAACCTCACCGTCACATTCTTACCCCAAACTGGGCCAAGATCGCTAACGAGGGTGGGTGCCGAGTTTGCTGTTGCGGAAATTTCCTTGACCGGGAAATTGCGCGAAGGGTGGCCGCCTGCTTTGCTGTGCCGAGCTTTTTGCAAAAAAAAGCCGGCAAGAGGAAACGGAACCCATGGACTTCAAGAATATGAACCACAAAAATCTGGACCACAAGAAGAACACCACCAACAAAATCGACAAGGCCAACCTGCCCAGCCGCCATGTGACGGTGGGCCCGACGCGGGCGCCGCACCGGTCCTATTATTACGCCATGGGCCTGACACCGGGGCAGATCGGGCAGCCTTTTGTCGGGGTGGCTACCTGCTGGAACGAGGCGGCGCCGTGCAATATTTCGTTGATGCGTCAGGCCCAGGCCGTCAAGAAAGGGGTTGCCTCTGCCAACGGCACCCCCCGGGAATTCACCACCATTACCGTTACCGACGGGATCGCCATGGGCCATCAGGGGATGAAATCCTCGCTGGTCAGCCGGGAAGTTATTGCTGATTCGGTCGAGTTGACCATGCGCGGTCACTGCTATGATGCTCTGGTGGGAATAGCGGGCTGTGACAAATCTCTGCCCGGGATGATGATGGCCATGTGCCGGCTCAATGTGCCGTCGATCTTTCTTTATGGTGGCTCGATCTTGCCCGGTTCCTATCGCGGCAAGGATGTCACGGTTGTTGATGTATTCGAGGCGGTGGGCCTGCATTCGGTGGGCAAGATGTCCGACGACGACCTTTTGGAGCTCGAACAGGTGGCGTGCCCGTCCGAAGGGGCGTGCGGCGGCCAGTTTACCGCCAACACCATGGCGACGGTGTCCGAGGCCATTGGTCTGGCGTTGCCCTATTCGGCCGGGGCGCCGGCGCCATATAAAATTCGTGACAGTTTTTGCACCGCCGCCGGCGAGCAGATCATGGAATTGCTGCGCCTTAACCTGCGCCCCCGGGATATTGTCACCCGCAAGGCTTTGGAAAACGCTGCCACCGTTGTTGCCGCGTCGGGCGGTTCGACCAATGCCGTTTTGCATTTGCCGGCGATCGCCTCGGAGGTCGGTATTGATTTTGACCTGTTCGAGGTGGCCGAGATATTCAAGAAAACCCCATACATCGCCGACATGAAACCCGGTGGCCGGTATGTGGCCAAGGACATGTTTGAGGCCGGGGGCATTCCGATGATGATGAAAACCCTTCTCGACAACGGGTTTTTACACGGGGATTGCATCACGGTTTCGGGCCGCACCATTGCTGAAAATCTCGAAAAAGTGCAATGGAACGAGGATCAGAAGGTCGTGGTTCGGGCCGAAACGCCGATCAGCCCCACCGGGGGCGTTGTCGGTCTTAAGGGCAATCTCGCCCCCGATGGCGCCGTGGTTAAAGTGGCGGGCATGAAAACCCTTAAATTTTCCGGGCCGGCGCGCTGTTTTGACAGCGAA
>JAADFY010000138.1 GCA_013152625.1 Alphaproteobacteria bacterium | reverse complement strand
CTGGTCGGCACGCCGACCATGATGTTTTTCGGGTACACGTTTTGCCCCGATGTCTGCCCGACCACCCTGTTCGAGGCCAGCGCCTGGCGGCAAAGCCTGGGGCTGGACGAGAAATCGCTGCAAATCATTTTTGTGACCGTCGATCCGGCGCGGGACACGCTGGAGGTGGTGCGGGATTATCTGTCGCCGTTTGACCCGCCGATTCTCGGCCTGGCGGGCAACGCCGCGGAAACAGAAGAGATCAAATCATCGTTCGGCATTTTCTCCGAGATCGAGGGCGAGGAAAACGACCCGTACTATCTGGTCAGCCACACCTCGAGCATTTTGCTGTTTGACCGGGAGGGGCAGTTCAAGGCCACAATTTCCTTCGGAGAGGCAACAGATTCGGCTCTGGCCAAATTGCGGGCACTGGTTGCCGGCTGAGGGGCGGCGCCGTTCAGGAAAACCCGATGCCGGCTTCACGGCCGGTCTGGGCCCGGTGGCGCAAAAAATGATCGGCCAGCACACAGGCCATCATCGCCTCGCCGATGGGTACCGCGCGAATGCCCACACACGGATCATGGCGGCCTTTGGTGACGATTTCGGTGTCGCGGTTGGCGGTGGTCACACTCTGGCGGGGGGTGGTTATCGAGGATGTCGGTTTGACGGCAAAACGCACCACAACCGGATCGCCATTTGTGATGCCGCCTAAAATTCCACCGGCATTGTTTGAGGTAAAATCGGGTCCGGTGTTACCGGCGCGCATTTCGTCGGCATTTTCCACGCCGCCCAATTCCGCCGATCCCATACCGGCGCCGATCTCAACCCCCTTGACGGCGTTGATGGACATCATGGCGGCGGCCAGATCGGCGCTCAATTTGCCATAGATGGGCGCGCCCCAGCCCACGGGCACGTGTTCAGCCACCACTTCAATGATGGCGCCGGCGGATGACCCTTGCTTCCGAACACTGTCGAGGAAGCTCTCCCATTTGGGCACTGAGGCCGCATCGGCGCAAAAAAACGGGTTCTTGTCGACCTGGTCCCAGTCAAACCGATCATAGTCGATTTTATGGGGTCCGATCTGAACCAGGGAGGCGCGGATGACAACCTTTGGGATAACCAGACGGGCAATGGCGCCGGCGGCCACCCGGGCCGCGGTTTCCCGGGCCGAAGCGCGCCCGCCGCCGCGATAGTCGCGCACGCCGTATTTCTGGTGATAGGTGAAATCGGCATGGCTGGGCCGGTACTTGTCTTTAATCTCGGAATAATCTTTCGAGCGCTGGTCGGTATTTTCAATCAGCAGGGATATGGGGGTGCCGGTGGTCACCGACCCGCCGGTATTTTCATCCTCGAACACCCCGGAAAGAATGCGCACCTTGTCGGCCTCGCGGCGCTGGGTGGTAAAGCGGGACTGGCCGGGCCGGCGCCGGTCCATGTGTGCCTGAATGGTGCTTAGGGATACGGCAATTCCGGGCGGGCACCCATCGACCACGGCGCCGATGGCCTCACCGTGGCTTTCACCCCACGTGGTTACCCGAAACAGATGGCCAAAACTGTTGTGCGACATTTTTACGGTCCCCAATTCCCGGCGCGACTGGCGCAAAGACAATACTCAACCGAATTCGTGCCGGCAATCGACCATCACGGCACGGTTCAGGCTTCATAAATGGTCATTTTGCCGTCGGAAAAGAAAAACACAGCATCCTGCTGCGGCAGCCACCGGGAGATAACCTGTTGTTCCTCACCGGTAATCAGGCGCCTCAGGACCCGGACAACGCCGCCATGGGCGACAATGACCGAGGGGCGCACAAGCCGTTCGGAAAATTTTGCCACCCGGTCGGTCATCTCGAAATAGCTTTCGCCGCCGGGGGGCTTGTGGGCCCATTTGTCGGCCTGGCGCAGGGCCTCCTCGGCGGGAAATTCATTGGCGAGATCGGCGGCGCTACGCCCCTCGAATTCACCAAAGGAGATTTCAACCAACCGGTCATCAAAGGAGATTTCAGGAATTTCGGGCGCAAACGCCTTTGCCACCCGCTGCACGGTCTCGCTGGCCCGGCTGAGGGGGGAGGCAAACCAGTCGATATCGGCAATCGTTCGCCCGTCACGTTCCACAAGCTGGCGCAACAGCGGACCGTTGGCGTCGGCCTGGGCCCGCCCGATGTCATTTAGCGGAATATCCATGCGCCCCTGAAAGCGCCCGGCGGCGTTCCAGTCGGTTTGTCCATGCCTGACGAAATAAATCTCCGGCCAGTTTTTCTTGTTCATTTTTGCTCTGTTTTCCGGCCGTCAGCCGACTTTCATGGCTAGTCAGTGAATGATTTCATGCCGGTAATATTATAGCCGGCGTCCACGTGGTGAATTTCACCGGTGGTTCCCGACGAAAGGTCGGACAGGAAATAAAGCCCGGCATTACCCACCTCATCAATAGTCACGTTCTTGCGCAAGGGGGCATTGGCCTCCTGATATGCGAGCATGGTGCGCAGGCCACCGATGCCCGAGGCAGCCAGAGTCTTGATGGCGCCGGCGGATATCGCATTAACCCGGATGGACTGTGGCCCCAGATCGGCAGCCAGATAACGCACCGAACATTCCAGCGCCGCTTTTGCGACCCCCATAACGTTGTAGTTGGGCATGTATTTTTCGGCCCCGTAGTAGGTCAGGGTCAGGATGGAACCGCCTTCGGTCATGAGCGGTTCGGCCCGTTTGGCCACAGCGGTCAGCGAATAGACCGAGATGTTCATGGTCTGGGCGAAGTTTTCGGCGCTGGTTTCGATATAGCGCCCCTCAAGTTCGCTCCTGTCGGAAAAGGCAATGGCATGGACGAGGAAATCCAGGCCGCCCCACGCTTTTTTCACCTGGGCAAACGTGGCGTCCATGGCGGCATCGTCGGTCACGTCACACTCGACCACCAGTTCAGAGCCCAACTCAGCGGCCAGAGGCACCACCCGCCTTTTAAGTGCTTCGCCCTGATAGGAAAAAGCCAGTTCCGCCCCCTGGGCCCGCACCGCTTTGGCGATGCCGTAAGCAATGGATCGGTTGTTGGCGACGCCCATGATCAGGCCGCGCTTGCCGGCCATCAGATTGCCGTTGGTCATAGATCGTTCTCTTTTTGCGTGTCGGGAAGGAACGGCCTTGTGGCACAGGCGTCAATTGGCGGCAAGTTCCCGCTTTCCAGCGCCCATTGACGGCACTATGATTTTACCATGGAAACACATGGCCGCGAACTTACAATTGAACTGGAAAACGTGCTGGGGCCGGGTTCGGTTTTATCCAGCCCGGACCAAATTACCCCGTTCATTCGTGAACCGCGCGGTGTTTACAACCGCCCGGCGGCGGGGGTGGTGCTGCCCGCCGATGTGAACGAGGTCGCTTCGGTGGTTCGGTGGGCGAACAAACGTGGCGTGGGGCTGATCCCGCAAAGCGGCAATACCGGGCTGGTGGGCGGGCAGGTGCCGCTGGCCGATCCGGGAAAGGCCAATCGCCCCGAAGTGATCGTCAGTCTTCAAAGGCTGAATAAGGTGCGCGGGCTTGAGGCGGGCGCCGGCGTGATGACCCTTGAGGCCGGTATCACCGTGAAAAAAGCACAGGAAATTGCCGAAGAGGCCGGGGCGTTGTTTGCCCTGTCGCTGGGTTCGGAGGGCAGTTGCATGATCGGCGGGGTTCTCTCGACCAATGCGGGGGGGGTCAATGTTTTAGCCTATGGCAGTGCCCGGGCCCAGTGTCTGGGCATCGAGGCGGTGCTGGCGAACGGCGAAATTTATGACGGGCTGTCGCCCTTGCGCAAGAATAATACCGGCTATGCCCTAAATGATCTGCTGATCGGGGCGGAGGGAACCCTTGGCATTATTACCGCCGCCTCGTTGCGCCTTTTTCCCCGGCCCGTGGCCCATGAAACCGCGCTGGCCAATGTGGCCAGTCCGCAATCGGCGCTTGATCTGCTGGATCATTTGCGCCGGGCGGGGGGCAACCGGCTGACCTCGATTGAACTCATGCCCCGGCTGGCCCTCGATTATCAGCTCAAACACCACATGCTTGACGCTGATCCCGCCGCCTCGGCCAGCGAATGGTATGTGCTGTGCGAATATTCATTGTTTGGCGTGGATCGTGAGGGCGCGTTGCCCGAAGCGCTGGAAAGCGCGATGGAAAATGGCATAATTTCCGACGCGGCACTGGCCAGTTCGATATCGGACCGGCAGCGATTGTGGGCCTTGCGTGAGCAGATATCGCCCAGCCAGAAACTGGAGGGCGGTTCGATCAAACATGATGTTTCGGTGCCGGTGGCGGCCATTCCCGCCCTGATCGAACGGGCCAGCGGGGACGTTGTGGCCAAATTTCCCGGCACACGACCCTTTGCCTTCGGTCATGTGGGTGACGGCAATATCCATCTTAATTTTTCCCAGCCCGAAGGCATGGAAACGGCAGCATTCAAGGCCCAGGAGGAAGCCGTCCACGATATCGTTTATGAGGTGGTTTTAAGCCTTGGGGGGTCGATATCGGCGGAGCACGGGATCGGGCAGATGAAAGTTGCGCTTTTGGAGCGGGTCAAAAACCGAACCGCCCTTGATATGATGGCCGCGATCAAAGGGGCGCTGGACCCGCACAACATCATGAACCCGGGCAAGGTGCTGGGGATTTGATGTAAATCGGAGGGTTTGTTGCTCGCGGGGCTTTTTTTCTCTCACGGGC
>JAADFY010000137.1 GCA_013152625.1 Alphaproteobacteria bacterium | reverse complement strand
CCCGCGCATCCCAGAAGCGAGGTCATTTCCACCGTAATTCGAAACCCATTACCGTCCGCGGCCCCCTCGGGCGCGGGGGTTTCCCCGGCAATTTTCGGGTTGAACCCGATCAGAGGCCGGATAATATCGGCCAGCCGCTCCAGAATATCCACCCGCACCGCCCGTTGCCCGGCCACCTTGAACCCTGCGATCTCGTAAAGGGTTGGGTTAAATGCCCCATCCACATGCACAGTGGTGCGCCCCGCCAGCGCAATGGCCGGCAACTCGGCAACCCCCGGCTGGCGCACGCCGCCGTTTTTCAAGGCCCACAGGACCAGCGCCAGCTCCCGGGGCGCCGGCTTGAGCGTCAGGGGTACGTAAATATGATAGGCGCCGAATTTGACGCCCAGTTTGCGCATTTTGCCCCGCACGTCCTGATCCAGAGATTTGACCTCCGCCGCCACCGCTGATCGCGGCAGGACACCGAGCGCCTCGGAAAGGCGAAAACACACCCCCCGTGCCGTGCCGTCGATTTCGGATGGGTCGCGCAAGGCCACAAGGGGCTCAAGCTGGGTGTTGATTCCGTGGCGCAGCCACAGGCCGAGCCGGTCCTGAACCTGCTCAAGTTCCGGCCCGCTCAGGCTTTCGTCGGCCAGCACCACCAGCCGTGGCGCCAGCACATCATCGCCCGCCACCAGTTCGGCCACCACTTCGCCGCCCCAGCGCACCAGCCCGTCTGATGTCAGCACAAACTCGCCATTGGGCGCGTCGGCGGCCCGGGCCGCCCGTTTGGCGATTTCCGGGGCGATCGCCGCCCGTGCTGCGGTGCGCAGTTCGGGGCCGTCGGCCTCGCTGTCGGTCTTTTGCATGGTAAAGCGAAAACCTTCGATGGTGCCGATGGTCTGGCCCTCAAGGGTAACTTCGCCGCTTTTGGAAATTTCGGGCTGGGTCATTTCACGGTCTCGCAGATGGCGCAGCAACACGCTGGTCCGTCGGTCAACAAATCGCTGGGTGAGCTTTTCATGCAGGGCGTCCGAAAGCCGGTCTTCTATCTCGCGTGTTCGTTCGCGCCAGTGGCCGGGATCATCAAGCCAGTTCTTTTTGTTTGCCACATAGGTCCAGGTCCGCGTCTGTTTGATCCGATTGGACAATGTGTCGATTTCACCGCTGGTATTGTCGCAGAAGCTGACCTGCTCGGCAATCCAGTCCGTGTTAATGGTGCCGCGCCGGATCAGATCATCAAAAATGGCCGCCACCATTTCCCCGTGCCGGGTTGGCGAGATGTCCAGATAGTCCGGTATCTGGCACGCTTGCCAGGCCAGGTCCACATTTGTCTGCCCCACGATTGCGTTTGCGGTTTTATCACCTTTGACATGACCCATAAGATAGCTCAGCGCCAGTTGATCGTTGGTCGCCGGAATCCGGGTCAGCCCGGCCAGGGTCGGGGCCGCTTCAAGCGATGAGCTAAGGGCCTCCAGCGAGGTAAAATCCAGGTCCCGGTTGCGCCATTGCAGCACGCGAACCGGAGCAAACTCGTGGTTTTCAAGGGCCAGCGACAACTCCGCGTCAAATTCCTCGACCCCTGCGGTTACCCCGAAAGTGCCATTGCGCGTGTGCCGTCCGGCCCGGCCGACGATCTGGGCAAATTCGGCCGGGTTGAGATGGCGCCACTGCCGGCCGTCAAATTTCTGGTCGGCGGCCAGCGCCACATGGGAAATATCCAGATTGAGCCCCATGCCGATGGCATCTGTTGCCACCAGAAAATCCACATCCCCGTTTTCATAAAGTTCGACCTGGGCATTGCGGGTGCGCGGCGACAGGGCGCCCATGACCACCGCCGCCCCGCCCCGATGGCGCCGGATGAGCTCGGCAATGGCATAAACCTCCCCGGCGGTAAACGCGACAATGGCCGAGCGCCGGGGCAGGCGGGGGATCTTTTTCGAACCGGCATAGGAAAGTTGCGACAGCCGCGGCCGGGAAATAATCTCGGCTTCGGGCAGCAGCGAACGAATGATCGGTGCCATGGTCCCGGCTCCGAGCAACAGCGTCTCGTAACGGCCACGAGCATGAAGGATGCGTTCGGTGAACACATGTCCACGCTCGAAATGGGTCGCGGTCTGAATTTCGTCCACCGCCAGAAATTCCACCGACAGACCCGCCGGCATGGCCTCGACGGTGGAAACCCAGTACCGCGCTGATTTTGGCACGATCCGTTCTTCGCCGGTGATCAGCGCCACCGCGTCCCGTCCCGCGATTTGCGCCACCCTGGAATAAACTTCCCGAGCCAGAAGTCGAAGCGGCAGCCCGATCAGGCCGGATTTGTACGCGAGCAGCCGCTCGATGGCGAAATGGGTCTTGCCGGTATTGGTGGGGCCCAAAATTGCCAGAACTTTGCCCATGGAACGCGGATTGCTCATTTTTTCCTCACCCGCATCCCGTGGTTACCGCCAGCGGGAAATGGGCACCCGCCGGATTGTTCGCCCGGGCCTCGCAAGGCACCACAATGACACACAATTCTGGCGGGTTTTGCGGCAAATGTTTACCAATCGCACAAATCAGGAACGAAGCCGGACCGAATCGACACATCGACGCCATTCTGATTTCGTTCTCTACTCCATGTGGTGTTGGCGCCAGCTGGACATACCAGCCCGGTCGCCACCGCACCGTTTTGCCCTCAAACCGGCCCAATTCGGGTAACCTCAATGAACAAAGGGTTAAATCCTTGCCGGCGCAACAATTTACTAACCGGAAGTAAATCCGCGGGAGCGCGATTTTTTTCCCCTGTTAACGTTTGTGTCCCGGTTTTTGGGGGCCGTGGCGGCAAACATTTACCAAAAACCCCTTGGTGTCCCGGCATGGGAACGGGTTTATGCGGGGTCCGTGACCTGACTGATATCCAGTTTTGTCAAAACCATGGAAAGATCGCCGAAAGAAGTGCCGATCAGCATCCGGTAAGGTAACAGGAACCCGGTATCCCCCAAAGGGGCGAACCACATCAAAAGACCCTGATTTGCGGCCAGAAACCGGGTGGTTTCGGCGCTGCGAAAATGACCCGAAATCGGCGAATACCGCATATTGCACATGATAACCGGCCCCTGATATCCGGTCCGTTTTGAAGTGGCTTTTTGTATTTCGGCAAACGAAAGCGCCAGATCGAACCGTTCCACCCCGGTAAATACCCTGAAACTCTGCTTGCAGGCATTCGCACCAAGTTCGTCCTTGAGCAGAAAAACCGCCACCGGATCATTGATGTTCTTTCGATGGGGGGCCCGAACGGGAACCCGGTCCGGGTTGGGGGCAAGGGTCGGGGTGACCAGAAAACTGCTGACATTGCCGTTATTTGCTTCATAGGTTGTTTTGAAGGTCCCGGCGTCGGTTTGTGTTCGCAGCGAGAAACTCTCGCTCAGCAGGCCGCCCTTAAGAGATCGCCCCGATGAACTGACATTTGCTGTGCCCGACGCCACCAGTTGCGCCAGCCCTGAAACATTTGCATCGATGGCAACCCGGTACCCCTGGCCATCCTCGGTAAATCCCACCTTGAGTTTGGCCACCCCGATCCCACGCAACGAGATGGAATAGCGCGCTTCGGCAAAAAACTGTTGCGCGCTGACCGGCGCAAGCCCGACCAGGGCCAGAAAAACCCCGGCGCTGCCTGCCAGTCGGGCCAGCCGGCCAATATTACCCAATACCAACACGTCCATTTCCCTCGCACTGTTTTTTTTCGCGACCGGTTACCGGGCGCAGATTGTGACTGCCCGCCACACTGACCGCGAGCGGGCGCCGAAGCAAGCGCTGACGCGCCGCCGTTTGGCGCCTGCCCCAAATGCCTCCGCGCACTTGACGGCATCAGACCACTTCTCTAATTAGGCGCCAGCTTCATTTAACGTTGATACCGGTTTCGCGGGCCACCGCGACCAGACGGTATTGCCAGCATACAGGAATTACAAAAATGGCACGGCGCTGTGAACTAACGGGTAAAGGGGTGATGTCGGGCAACAATGTAAGCCATGCGCTTAACCGCACCCGCCGCCGTTTTCTGCCAAACCTTTGCCGGGTGACCCTGATTTCCGAGGCGCTTGGCCGCAGCGTAAAGCTGCGCATTGCCGCTTCGGCCTTAAGAACGGTGGAGCATCGCGGTGGGCTGGATAATTTCCTGCGCAAGGCCAAGGACGCCGAACTGTCGGTTCGCGCCCTCGGGATCAAGCGCGAAATTTTAGCCTCTGCGGCCAGCGAAACGCCTGAAACGGCTGAAGCCACAGCTTCAGCCTGACCGGCACACCGACCGGAGACTAAATAAACCAGACGGCGCCGGATCAATCCGGTGGCCGTACTTTTTTGTGCCAGCATCGCCCCGGTTCCATGCCGGTTATGCGACTTGAGCGTTTCCAGGATAAGTGGACCCGGTTATCCGGTTCGGAAACGCGACCAAACAAGGAATTAGAGCCCTGTTTTGTAACCAACAAAACAGGATATGCTCTAACCGGGCAGTTGCAATGTTCTTGCGTTTTTTGATCCCTGTTGCCGCCATGGTCGGTGTGGTTACCGCCTCGAATTATCTTGTCCAGTTTCCGGTCATGGCCCGCATCGGCACCCTCGATCTGGCCGACATTTTGACCTGGGGCGCTTTTACCTATCCGGTGGCCTTTCTGGTCACCGACCTGACCAACCGCCACTTCGGCCCCAGAGGGGCCCGGGGCGTCGTTCTGGTGGGCTTTG
>JAADFY010000136.1:4730-7062 GCA_013152625.1 Alphaproteobacteria bacterium | reverse complement strand
CTGACCCCTCCCCGTTAAGGGGGAGGGGGAAAAGAGCCAACAATTTCTCAGACCCCGGGTTCAGCGAGCTAGAGAATCCATAAGTCCATGGTTCAGGTCCGGTAATAATTGCGTCGGTACGCAAATAGCGCTAGTCGAGTGTTTCAGTGGTCTGGTTGGGGGTTCCGGGAGGAAGAATGCGCGCTGAAATTCAAACCATCGTTACCGATATCGAGCAGGCCATTGGCTTGCTAAGGAGGCATCTTTGACTGGGATACCGCCCAGGAACGGTTGCAGGCGCTAAACGAAAAAGCAGAAGATCCCGATCTGTGGAATGATTCGGGGGCGGCCCAGGCGGTGATGCGCGAACGGGGCGCACTGGAAAGTCAGATTACATCGCTGACAGAGTTTGAAACCGCCCTGCGTGATAACATTGATCTCATCGAGCTTGGCGAGGCTGAAAACGACGCTGAAATTGTTGCCGAAGCCGAAGCGGCGATTTCAAAACTGGCCCCAAGAGCGGCCCGGATGCAGACCGAGACGCTGTTGTCCGGCGAGGCGGATGGCAATGATTGTTACATTGAAATCCATTCCGGCGCCGGGGGGACCGAAAGCCAGGACTGGGCCGCCATGCTGTTGCGCATGTATACCCGCTGGGCCGAACGGCGCGGTTACAAGCCTGAGGTCATCGAAATGCATGACGGCGAGGAGGCGGGTATCAAGTCGGCCACCCTTGTGGTCAAGGGGCCAAGTGCTTACGGGTGGATGAAGACCGAAAGCGGGGTGCACCGTCTGGTGCGTATTTCGCCGTTTGACAGTCAGGCGCGGCGCCACACTTCCTTTTCTTCGGCCTGGGTGTACCCCGTGGTCGACGAAACCATAGATATTGATGTGTCTGAAAGCGATGTGCGCATTGACACATACCGGGCCTCGGGGGCGGGGGGGCAGCACATCAACACCACGGACAGCGCCGTGCGCATTACCCACATTCCCACAGGCATCGTCGTTCAGTGCCAGAATCAGCGCTCCCAGCACAAAAACAAGGCCACGGCCTGGGATATGCTGCGGGCCCGGCTTTATGAGGCTGAACTCCAGCGCCGGGAAGAAGAAGCCAACGCCAAAGCGGCTTCAAAGACCGAAATCGGCTGGGGGCACCAGATCCGCTCTTATGTGTTGCAGCCCTATCAACTGGTCAAGGATTTGCGCACCGGGGTTGAAAGCACCGCGCCCAACGATGTTCTGGATGGCGATCTGGACAGGTTCATGGAGGCCGCACTCGCCCAGCGGGTGGGTAGCGGCGCCAAGGAGTAACCCCGTTCGGGGCAGCCGTGGTTTACATGAAGCGCGACAGGCGCCGCCCGGCGGTAATAAACCGGTTCGGATCGGCGGTTTTATCGTTTATGCGCACCTCGAAATGCAGGTGAGGGCCCGTGGAGCGCCCGGTGGACCCCACCCGTCCCACCGGTTCGCCCTCCGTGACCATCTGGCCGACGCTTACGAGCACTTTAGACATGTGGGCGTAGCGCGTGACCACGCCATTGGGGTGTTTGATCGCCACGAATTTTCCATAACCGCCATTCCAGCCGGCGAAAATGACCTCCCCGGCACCCGCCGCCGAGACCGTTTTGCCCTGGGGCGCGCGAATATCCAGCCCGGAGTGAAAGGCGGCGTTGCCCCGAAACGGGTCTTTTCGGTTGCCATAGGGTGAACTGATGGAAAGCCGGCCGGTCAGGGGCGCATAAATCGGGGCGCGTTGAATGGCCTCCCGGGCCTGCTCGAACCGGTCGAAGGCGGAAATAACCGCGTTGGCCGCAATCATTTGCTCCTGCTCCACTCTGGCGCCGACCGGAGGCAGGAACGGGCCGCCAACTGCCGAACCGGGCAATTCCAGATCGGCGGCCAGCCCAAGGGTTTTCAGCTCTTTGACAATAGCGTGGGTGGATTGATCGGCGGCGGTCGAAAGGGCGGTAAGCGCCCCCAGCGTGTCGGCCTGCATGGTCGCGATCTGCCGGGTCACGGTGCCAACCGGGTCGGGATCCGTTAAAAGCGAGGACAAAACAGTGCTGGTTTTGATTGCTGTTCCGGCCGGATCAGCGGGTCCCGGTTCCAGGCCCAGATCAACGGCTTTGCCGGCCAGGGCGCGTATATAGTCCTGTTGCCGGGCGAGTTGTTCCTGCTGACTGATCAGTTCCTGAAGCTGAACATTCAAATCCCCGGCCCGGGCATACTGGCGCGACTGCAGCCGGTCCACTTCCAGCCGCAACTGGGCGATGCGTTCTTCGAACACATATATCTCGACCTGGCTCCGGTTGGACAGCAGCGCGGCAATGTCGGGACTGACAAACAGGGCCAG
>JAADFY010000136.1:0-4713 GCA_013152625.1 Alphaproteobacteria bacterium | reverse complement strand
AACCCCGGCCATTAAGTAAAACGGCCACAGGGCCGGGCGAATACCCTTGCTCCGGCCATGCCGGGCTGAACCGGACTGCCCGGCTCCGATTTCAAACGTGGTCCCCATTCGAAATGTCCTACTCATACTCGTTTACCGGCCGGATAATGGCTTGTTAGGGTTAACAAACAGCCAAACCGCGGCGCCGGCGACCTGTAGCCTCGGGCTCAGGGGGAGCTTCTGGTGGAACTGGGGTGAGCAGGAGGGACGTTGTGGCAAACTGCACCAACCGGCAACTTCTTGTTCATCTAAAATCGTGTAGGGTCGATTCAGGCCTTGAAATCTTACATGCACTCTGTTTTTCGCCTTATTCGCCCCGGTATGTCTGGTCATACTGATTTGATTATGGGTCTGGACCCTGGGTCGCCGATGGCTTTTGCAGGATAAAGGTTGGCGATATGGTTGGGTGTTTGAGTTGGACAGGTTTCCGGGGGGTCGGAAAGAGCGCGTGACAGAACTCGCCTATGAAGCCAGCAATGAGCGGCGTTCGCGTACCCGGCGGCGATGGCGCGTTCCGTGGGGAATGGTTGCTTTCTTCCTGGTGGTGGCCCTGCTTGTGGCCGGCTATGTCCGGCTGGTTGTCGCCCCGGTGCAACTTCCCTTACTGGGGGAGTTTGTCCGCAGTGCGGCCACTGAAAACGTTCAGTCCGGATACGACATCGAAATGGGTGAGATCGCCTTTGGGCTTCAGGACGGTTTCAAACCGATGATCAAGGCCGCGCCGGTCCGGGTGACAGAAGCGGGGAGTGGCGCGGAAATTGATCTGGGCTCGGTGGAAGTGGTTATTTCGCCGCTTAAACTTTTGCTGGGCAAGGTGGAGGTCTCTCTGGTCCTTGAGCGGCCCCACATGCAGGTGGTTCAGGATTTACTTGGCGTGCGTCTCGCGGCGCTGGAGTTTGCCGTCAACACGGGTGGGGAAACCACGGTGCGGGTGGAGGAATCGGCGCTGCCGGATAGCGAGATTTCCATTGGCAACGAAGGGATCGATTTCGGTGCCGCCGATAGCAGCGAACTGGCCTCGAACAATGAATGGATTATCCGGGCTGTCAATTCCATGGAACAATCCATCGCCGATCTAGCCGCCCGGTTTACCCTGGGCGAATTGCGTTCGGTGGAGGTGCGTCAGGCTGATGTGGAAATGATCGACCGGGTGTATCGGATCTATCGGCGGTTTGACCGGGTCGATCTGTTCATGGTGCCCCGGGGCGACGAGGTCGTCATTGATGTCACCACCACCATCGCCAATCGCCGCACCCAGGGTGTTATTGTCTGGGGTCCGGTTGCCGGCGGGTCAAAAATCACCGGCGACATGCGCAATATCGATCTCGCCGTCGTCGTGCCCATTCTGGATGACGAACAGTCTTACGTCTCGATCAAGGGCGCCTCGGAATTCAGCTTTACCCTTGAGTTTGCGCAAGGGCAGGGCATACAGCGTGGCGAATTCATCGCGGATCCCACCGGCACCGTTTTGCAGATCCGCGACGACACATTTCCAATAGTCGCCGAGCCGTTCATCGTCGAATGGATCCCGTCCGAAGCGCGGTTTGAATTGCCCCCGACCCGCATTCAGATCGAAAACTCTTTCACCAGTGTGGAGGGGCAGGCGGTCATGGGGCTGGACGAGAATTTTGGCCCCACCATCGGATTTTTGTTCCGGGCCCGGGACACCACCCTGCAGCCATTTGACGTCAAAACCGCCGGCCAACCCATCGATTTGATCGAAGCGCAGGGATGGGTGGCCTCGGTTTACGGGGCGGTGGGCATTGACCGGTTCAAGGTGGAAGCCGGCGACATGAAAATCAGTGGCGATGGCCGGTTCGATTTCCTGCAAAAAGGCGTTGGCATTGACTTTAACCTGGCCATGCAGTCCGCAACCATGGATCAGCTCAAACGGTTCTGGCCCTATTATATCGGTAGTGATGTGCGGCGGGGGCTGGTGTCGTCCATTGTCAGTGGCACCATCTCCGATGCGATCATGCGCATCGATCTGGAACCCGGAGTGCTCGACATTCAGGGTTTTGCCGACCGGGTGCCGGAAGGCGGCATTTTCATCGATGTCCGGGCGCAGGATGTCAAACTGGCCGCCTTTGAGGGCATGCCGGCCTTCGAACTTGACGGGCAGGCTCTGTTGCGGGTGGAAGACAATGTCACCACGGTACGGCTCGACAAAGCGGTTATCCGCCAGCAGAGCGGCGATATAAATCTGAGCAATATTGCCATGCTCAATGTTGATTTTACCGCCCCCGAGCAGGTCATGGAACTCAGCGGTGATGTGAGCGGCAGTCTGCCCGGACTTCTAGAACTCGCTGACAGTGAAATGGCCGCCGGGCTGGAGGAGTTCGATCTGCCCCTGGAAGCGGCTGATCTTGAGGGGCAGGCCGACATAACGCTGATCGCTACTGTGCGAATGGATTCGGCGGGCGAAATACTCGGTGCGGACTACACCGCCAACGGGCGTGTGACCGGTTTTTCCTCCAAAAAACCCATTGAAGGGCGCATGATACAAAACGGCGAGTTGACCTTTACCGCCTCCCAGGAGGGTTTTCTGGTCAATGGCCGGGCCGAGCTGGACGGTGTGGTCACCGAAATGGCCCTGCAATCCACCGGCGGGGCCGACCCCACCTTTACCGCTTCAGGTGTGCTCGATGCAGCGGCCCGCAAGACCCTGGGCCTGGATTTTGAACAGTTCATTGGCGGTTCCATCCGCTATGTGGCGCGCCCGCAGCCGGACGGGGCGCTGCAGATTGCCGCGGATCTGACCGACGCAAGTTTAACCATCAAAGACTTAGGGGTTACCAAAAAGGTGGGTGAGCCCGGCCGGTTCAGCGCCCTGGTGATGCAGGACGGCGACATCACCAACATTTCCAAAATCAGCTTCGGCTATGGGGATGTGCGGATCGCCGGCGAGTTGACCCTGGGCGAGGGCGGCAAGCTGGTTGCGGCCAATTTCAGCGAGTTCGCGCTAAACAAAGGCGATGCGCTAACCGTTGACCTAAGCGAAATACCCGGCGGATTCAGCATTAAGGTCGATGGCGAACAGATTGATTTCAAACCGTTCTTTGACCGGTTTTTGTCTCTGGGCGAAGGCGGTACCGGCCCCCGGGCCACCGAGAACGCCTCCGGACAGGTGCTCGAAATTACCGTTGATCTGGAGCGGGCGCTGGGGGCATTCAAAACAACCGCCTTTAATCTCCATCTTACCGGTCGTCTGGAGGGCGCCGATATTTCCCGGCTGGATATGCGAGCGCAACTGGGCGGCAATCGGTCGATCTCGGTCACCTCGAACGAGACCGGCACGGGCAATATCATGACCATGGCCTCCAACGATATTGGCACCCTGTTGCGATTTGTCGGAATTTACCCCCGTCTGCTGGGGGGTGAGGGGTCGCTGGTTGTCAATTCGAACCGGGCAACCAAGGTCAATGCCGGCGAGTTTGTCATGCAGGACTTTTCCATCGTTGACGAGGACGCGGTGGCCGCGATTGTTGGCAATCACCAGGCCAGCCGTGAGTTCGTCGCCCGCCAGAACCGTCTCGATTTCAACAGGGGCCGGGCCGTTTTTGTCCAGTCCGGGGATAAAGTCACCATCCAGCGGGCCTCGCTGGATGGCCGGCGCATGGGGGGCACGGCCCGGGGCACGATCTACACCACCGAGCGGCGCTATGACCTGGTGGGTACCTATGTGCCCCTGTTCGGGCTAAACAATGCCTTCCAGCAATTGCCCATTCTTGGCCGGTTGATCGGCGGCCGGGAAGGGGAGGGGCTGATCGGAATTACCTTCAAGATTGAGGGGCCCCTCGATGACCCGCAATTTGTTGTAAATCCGGCCTCGATTCTGGCACCTGGCGCTTTGCGGCGGTTGTTTGAATTTCAGGCCGACAACGAACCCCCGCGGGCCAACTAGCCCCGGATCTGGTTTCAGGGGCACCTTGTTTTAATGCCGGATGTCAAAGGGACACGCCTCGCTTGACAGCATGGGGCAAGGCCCCGTAAACCTCGCCCACTCCGAAGCGTGAATTGTTTCGAATTCGGGGGTGTAGCTCAGTTTGGTTAGAGCGCCGGCCTGTCACGCCGGAGGTCGCGAGTTCGAGTCTCGTCACTCCCGCCATTTAAGCCCATATAGGCACTGATTAAATTTGGTTGCGGTCACAGGGCCTCAAAAAAAGTTTTCCAACCCGTTTCAAAAGTTTTCCAATTGGTGTGCGCGAAACGTTCTGTTTTCAGACAGCATTGAGGGCCAATATGGCCCTGTCGGCGGACAGTATTCTGGTCTCGATTGTCTCGGTCATGGCCCGGATCATGCCGCGGCGATCCGCGTGACGACCGTAATGGCCAGATACTGTGCGTGGTGCATGTCCGAGGAAGTGCCCGATTTCCCAATCCGGGTGCCCGGCCTCTGCGAGAATTGTCGCGCCGGTATGTCGCAGGCCGTGAAATGTCATGCCTGGCGGCATCATCCCGGCTGCAACCAGTCTTGCAATATATCGGGGGAATGAGGTTTTAATGCCTTCCAGCGCCCAGGGCGTGCCATTGGGTTTGGCAATCAACGTCATTGCGCTGTGTGGTGACACATCATCCAGTATTTTCTGCGCCGTCTTGCAAAGATAGGCGGTGTGCGGCTGGCCGGTTTTGGACTGCGTGAACTCCAGCCAAGTCCCCTGTCGGGCCGTCTGC
>JAADFY010000135.1:3137-25437 GCA_013152625.1 Alphaproteobacteria bacterium | reverse complement strand
TGGACCGGCGGGCCGTCACCAAAGTTCTGCATATGGCCGCCAAAGGGGCGCTGATAGATCTTGCCCTCTTCGGTGCGCGAAAAGGGCACGCCGTAATGTTCAAGTTCGTAGACCGCAGCCGGCGCCTCGCGGGCGAGATATTCCATGGCGTCATTGTCGCCGAGCCAGTCCGAGCCCTTGATGGTGTCGTACATGTGCCACTGCCAGTTGTCGGGGCCCATGTTGGACAATGAGGCGGCAATGCCGCCCTGGGCAGCCACGGTGTGGGAACGGGTGGGAAACACCTTGGTTATACAGGCGGTATTAAGGCCCTGTTCGGCCATGCCCAGGGTCGCGCGCAGTCCGGCACCGCCAGCCCCGACAACCACCACGTCAAAGGCGTGTTCCTCAATGGTGTATTTGGAGTTCAAGCTCACCCGATCAGCCCCCGGTCATCAGTTTGAGCACCGCAACCAGACCCACCGCACCCACCGAAACTGCAAAAAAACCATTAAAAACCAAAAGCACCAGTTTGACGACTTCGGCCTGTACGTAATCCTCAACGATCACCTGCAGCCCCAGCCACATATGGAAAATCGCCGACAAGAGCATGAGGATGGTCAATGCCGCCACAAACGGATTGGCAAACAGCGCCAGCATTTCGGTGCGCGAGGCCCCAAGATTGGTTAAGATGACAAAACCGAAAACAAGGACCAAAGGCACGTTGGCGACGGCGGTTACCCGTTGACGCCAGAAATGGCGTGTCCCCTGTTTGGCCGATCCCAGCCCGGTTACGCGCGAATAAGATGTGCGAAAATCCATGATCAGCCTCCTGCCGACAGGGGAATTGCGGCGCCAAACCAGACAAAAGCCCACACCAGCGCGGTCAGAATTGTCGAGCCGGCAAGGGTCAGCCAACCCAGCACATAACGGGCCGGGCCGTAGCCGGCGCCGAAATCCCACACGAAATGGCGCAAACCGCCCAGCATGTGATGAAACAGGGCCCATGTGTACCCGAGCAGCACCAACTGACCCACCCAGTGGCCCATTATCGCTTGAGCAATGGCAAAAGCAGGTTCGCCCAGGGCCGCCGCCGCCAGCCAGCCCACAAGCAAAAGGGTGCCGAAGTAAAGCGCCAGGCCCGTCAGCCTGTGGACGATGGACATGACCATGGTGATCGAAAGGCGATAAATCTGCAGATGCGGTGACAGGGGTCTGGGACGAAGTTGTCGATGATCGCCCATGTCGGGCCTCAAATCATTTTTTTGGGTATGTCATCTATTAGTCCTGTCCGGACGCCCCGTCAAAGGCAAGACGTCAAGAATACTCGCTCAGTTTCCTGTCCGGATCGTAGGGCTGATCCTCGACCTCCTTGGTCACCGCCTGTCCGCAGCGCATTTTTTGCGTCGCGGGATCATGGACATAGTGGGCGGCGCCGTAGAGCAGCCAGCCCTCGCTTAAGGCCTTTGTCACTTTTTGACAAAAATCAGCATCATCGTTGCCAGATAAAAACCGGTAAATTTGCATTGGGGGAACCCGTTCCGTTTTTTCGGACTTGACCAAGCCGCACCTAGGCACCGTAATGGGCCAACAGACATTTTTGGGAGGCTACAAATGCCACATGACTATAAGGGTGAACAGATTACGGTTCATTTCGACGGGCGCAAGTGCATTCATTCGCGCCTATGTGTTCTGGGCCTGCCCCATGTATTTACCAGCGAAAAAATATGGATAAAGCCCGACGAGGCGAGCGCTGAGGCCGTTGTCGAGATCGCCCACAAATGCCCGTCCGGGGCGATAACCTACACGATGGCATCGGGGGAAGCGGAGGCGCCGCCTGTGGTCAATACGATCCGGGTGCGGGAAAACGGACCGCTTGAGTTACATGGTGATTTACGCATCGACGGCGGCGACCCGGTCACCCGGGCGGTTTTGTGCCGGTGCGGGCTTTCAAAGCGCAAACCGTTTTGTGACAACGCCCATATCAAGGGTGAGTTCGTCGCCTCGGGGGAACGCGAACCAAAAGAAAGCGAACCTTTAGAAACCCGCAACGGGCCGCTGGAAATCACTTCGCGCAAAAACCGCTCATACAAAGTGGAGGGCAATGTGGAAATCATTGCCGGTTCGGGCCGTCAGATCGACCGGCGGACCATGGTTGGCCTCTGCCGGTGCGGCAAATCGAAAAACAAGCCGTTTTGCGACGGATCGCACAAGGCGGCCGGTTTTGAGGCCGACGGGGCGGAATAGATATTTTTGCCTGACTACCGGCGAGGGGCGGGGCTCTTTTTTGTCTCACGCCGAATAGCGGCGCTTTTTTTCGCTCGCGGCTATTCGGGGCGGCGCTTGCGCCGGCTCGCGTTGAAGCTCGCTGAACTCGGGGACAGAGGTAAGCCTGAGGCTTGTGCCTTTGGAGAAGTACATACCGTCCCGGGCTTGAGCCGGGACCTCCTTGCGTAACCTGTCATTGCGAGGCGCGTCAGCAACAAAGCAATCCAACTTCCAATAAAAAAAATCAAACTGGATTGCCGCGCGCCCCTACAGGTCGCTCGCAATGACGATCAAAAAAATGGGCCCTTACTAAAATCGTACCGTCCCGGCCTTGAGCCGGGACCTCTCTTCCAGACCCCGGATCAAGTCCGGGGTGGTGCAATACGTAGTCGCACCTCGGATCCTGTGATGGCGGCTGCTCACTGATTTTTTCTTGGTCGCGTTGTCGGACGGAAAACCGGGACCACTTTTCCTGACAACGCTCCGCCCGCTCGCACCTCGGATCCTATGATGGCGGCTGCTCGCATAACGGCTCGCACCTCGCCGGTCGCGCCGGGTGGCGGGCACTTGCGGTTTAGTTGGTCGGTGTTTTTCGCATCAGCCCGCGTTCGATGAGCGCTTCGGCGATCTGGACGGTGTTCAGGGCCGCGCCTTTGCGTAAATTATCGGCCACAATCCACATGGCCAGCCCGTTTTCCACCGTGGCATCCTCGCGAATGCGGCTAACGAAGGTGGCATCCTCGCCCGCTGCCTCGACCGGGGTGATGTACCCCCCCGACTCGCGCTTGTCGATGACGAGGACCCCGGGGGCTTCACGCAGGGTATCGCGGGCCTGATCGGCGCTGATGGGGCGTTCAAACTCGATATTTACCGCCTCGGAATGGCCGACAAATACCGGCACCCGGACCGCGGTGGCGGTGACCAGAATTTTCGGATCGAGGATTTTCTTGGTTTCGGCCAAAATCTTCCATTCTTCCCTAGTGTAGCCGTCCTCCATGAACACATCGATCTGGGGAATGACATTAAAGGCGATCTGCTTGGGGAAATTGTGAGGTGGGCGCCGGTCATTGACAAAAACGCCCTTGGTCTGGGCCCAAAGCTCATCCATGGCCTGTTTGCCGGCCCCCGAAACCGACTGATAGGTCGAAACAACAAGGCGGCGGATGGTGGCCAGGTCATGCAGGGGCTTTAAAGCGAGGACCAGTTGGGCGGTGGAGCAATTGGGGTTGGCAATGATGTTGAGGCGCTTCTTGCGGGCCATGTAGGCCTCAAGCACCCCGCCATTGACCTCGGGCACCACCAGGGGCACATCGGCGTGGTAGCGCCAGCACGAGGAATTATCGATGACAATGGCCCCGGTGGCGCCGATTTTCTCGGCCCACTGGCGGGATATTTTGGCCCCCGCCGACATGAGACAGAAATCGGTGCCGGTAAAATCAAAATTCTCCAGATTTAGGCATTTGATGCGCCGGTCGCCATAGGAGAGCTCACGCCCGATGGACCGCGACGAGGCCAACGCGACCACTTCATCAGCGGGGAAATCACGCTCTGCCAGAATACGCAGCATTTCCTGACCGACATTGCCGGTGGCGCCCACAATGGCGATTTTGTAACCCATGATTTTGTTCCTAAAAGTCCAGGTGCTTGTGCCAGCCGGGCCAGCCGGACGGGCCAGTGCCCGCCAGACATATGCGGTCAGCCGTCGAGTTTGGCAATGATGGCGGCGCCCATTTGAACGGTTCCGACACGGGTGGAGCCGTCCTGCATGATGTCGGCACAGCGCAGCCCGTCGCCCAGAACTCCGGCAATGGCTGCCTCGATGCGATCAGCGAGAGCGGCATTATCGAACGAGTAACGCAATGCCATGGCAAACGAGGCGATCATGGCAATGGGATTGGCAATGCCTTTGCCGGCAATATCAGGGGCCGAACCGTGCACGGGTTCATAAAGCGCCTTGCGCTTGCCGGTTTTTTCGTCCGGCGCACCCAGCGAAGCAGAGGGCAGCATCCCCAGGGAGCCGGTGAGCATGGCGGCCACATCGGAAAGCACATCGCCGAACAGATTGTCGGTAACGATCACGTCGAACTGTTTGGGGTGGCGGACAAGCTGCATGGCGCAGTTGTCGGCCAGAATATGGGAAAACTCGATTTTTGGATAGTCAGCTGCCACCTGGCGGGCCACCTCGTCCCATAAAACACCGCTTTTCATGACATTTTTCTTGTCAGCGGAATGCAGTCTTGAACCCCGGGTGCCGGCCAGATCAAAGGCGACGCGGCAGATGCGGTCGATCTCGTAGGTTTCATAAACCTGGGTATCAATGGCCCGCTTCTGGCCGGTGCCGTGTTGGGTCACGCCCAGATCGGTAATGGTTTTGGGCTCGCCGAAATATACCCCGCCGGTAAGCTCACGCACGATGAGAATATCGAGGCCCTCCACCAGTTCGCGTTTCAGGGCGGAGGCTTCGGCCAGGGCGGGGTAGCAGATGGCGGGGCGCAGATTGGCAAAAAGCTGCAAATCCTTGCGCAGGCGCAACAGGCCCGCCTCGGGGCGCACCTCATAGGGCACCCGGTCCCATTTCGGGCCGCCAACGGCGCCAAAGATCACCGCATCGGCGGCCATGGCCTTGTCCATGTCGGTTTCGGATATGGCGGCCCCGTGAGCATCAAACGCCGCGCCGCCCACCTGCCCTTTTTCAATGGTAAAATCTGTCTGACCGGTGCCATTGAGATGGGCGATGAGATTTTCCACCTCGACCATGATTTCGGCGCCAATGCCGTCGCCGGGCAGCAATAAAAGGTTTTCGGTCATGGGTTTGTTCACTGACTGTTTTTTTGCCAAGAGGCTCCGGCCCCGATACGGGCGGTGACCTCGATTTCTATTTTCATTTCATCTTCGATCAGGGGTGCGATCACAAGGGTTGCCGCCGGCTTTGTCGCCGATATCGCGGCGCGCAAGATCGGCTTGATTTCGGCCAGATCGGCGCCGTCGCGCAAATAAATGCGCACGCGGACCACGTCATCAAACGAGCTACCCGCTTCTTCGAGGACGCCGGCAATCGTGGTCAGGCAGGCACGGGTCTGGGCGCCCGCACCGGCGGGCAGTTTCATGGTTGTGTAATCGTAGCCGGTGGTTCCGGACACATAGATCATATCGCCGTCGATGACGGCCCGGGAATAACCGATTTCGGCCTCAAAAACCGAGCCGGAGGAAATATGGCGTACCATGGTTGTCCCTTTATCAGACCCAGGGGCGGGTCTGGCTCATTTGCTGCTCGAAAGCATCGATTTGGCTGGCCTTTTTCTCGGTCTGGGCAATATCGTCGAGCCCGTCCAGAAGGGCGGTCTTGCGGGCGGGATCGATGTCAAAACGGATGGTGCCGCCATCGGGGCCGCTAATGGTCTGGGCCTCTAAATCAATGCTTAAAGTGGCGTTGGCGCCCCGTTCGGCGTCGTCCATCAAAAGGGCGAGTTCTTCGGGCGAAACGACGATGGGTAAAATGGCGTTCTTGAAACAATTGTTGTAAAAAATATCGGCGTAGCTGGTGGAAATCACCGCGCGGATTCCAAAGTCCTTTAGGGCCCAGGGGGCATGCTCGCGGGAAGATCCGCAGCCGAAATTATCCCCCGCCACCAGAATCGAGGCCGAGCGGTAGGCCGGCCGGTTCAAGACGAAATCGGGGTTCTCCGCCCCGTCATCCCCATAACGCATTTCGGAAAACAGGGCGGTGCCAAGCCCGGTGCGCTTGATGGTTTTAAGATACTGCTTGGGAATGATCATGTCGGTGTCGACATTGATGATCGGAAGGGGGGCCGCAACCCCGGTGAATTTTTCAAATTTTTCCATGTTCCCACTACCCCCTGGCCGATAATCTTCCCTCTGGAGGGGCGATATGGGCCATTGGAGCAATGCAGGTCAAGCGGGCCCCGGTCTTGTGGTCAGCCAACAGGGATGGCAGGCTCGGTGGCAGGTGTTGGACAAAAGCATAAAAAGGAACCGAAGTGACCCCACATATCGAAGCAAAAAAAGGCGACTATGCGCCCACCGTATTGCTGCCCGGGGACCCCTTACGGGCGAAATGGATTGCCGATAATTTTCTTGATGATGCCCGTCAGGTCAACGGGGTGCGCAATTGTCTAGGCTTTACCGGCACCTGGAGGGGCAAGCCGGTGTCCGTGCAGGCCACCGGCATGGGCCAGCCGTCCACGGCGATATATGTGCATGAACTGCTCGAACATTTTGATGTAAAAAGGCTCATCCGGGTGGGCACCTGTGGCGGGCTGACCACGAAGCTTAACGTGCGCGATCTGGTCATTGCCATGACCGCGTCCACCGACAGTGCCATGAATCAGAGTTTTGCGCCCTACACCTATGCGCCCCATGCCGACTATGGCTTGCTGAGTCGGTCGGTAGAGCTGGCCAAAACCCGGGGGTTTACCTGGCATGTGGGGGGTATTGTCTCGTCGGACACGTTCTATGTGCCCGATGGGGTGAATTCCTATGGCGACTTGCCCGGCCACGGGGTGCTGGCGGTGGAAATGGAAGCGTCGGTGATTTACACGCTGGCGGCCCGGTTTGGCGCTGAAGCGCTGGCCATTTGCACCATGACCGACTGTCTGGTCACAAAGGCCGAGATCGACGCCTCAGAACGACAGTCCTCGTTGCGCGAAATGGTGGAACTGGGGCTCGATGTGGGCATTGGCGCCTGAATTGGGGGGTGTTTCCAACCGTCTGACTTCGGCTCTCGGGCGCAGGGATCAGCGCCCCAATATCGAACTGGGCCAGGCGGTGGGCGCCACAATTACAAATGCGGATCGGACGATGCTGGTGGAAATCTTGAAACCCCGGCGTCAGGCGATATCTTGCCCGGCCAGGAAAAAGCGCATTGACAAACTGCTCAACCGGCTTGGCGCCCGGTAGCTGACCGGCCTTTATTCCGTCGCGTTCATCGGCGAGTTTTGGCCTGCAAGAAAGAAAGTAACTCCAATGCTCGACGATAATAACGCCGCCCGACTGATCCAGGGTGTCAAAGGCCTGGAAATGATGACCCGGTTTGCCCTGGCGGTTCTGGCGCTGGCCAGCGGGGTCTATACTTATTTAGGCGTGAAAAGCCTGCTGGACGGGGACGCGGCGGAGGTGTTTTTCGCCGCGGTGATCTATTCGACGGCGGTATCGGTGGGCATTTACGCGTTCTGGATCTATCTCATGCGGTTTTTGCCCCTCATGCGCGACGGGGTGCGGCGGCTGGCTCTGGTGGCGGTTATGGCCCTGGGCAGCGTGATGATCGTGGCCATGTCCTCGTGGCTGAACGCGGCAGCGCTGGCCGGATCAGCAGCGCTTGAACAGCATCTTGCGGTGACGCTTGAGGGGTATGCCGCCGATCTCGATCAGGCCCATTCCAACGCGCTAGGCGCACAATCCCTGCTGCCCGACATTCAGCGCGCTTCGGTGCGGTTTTCCCGGCTGGCGGCCGACGAACGCGAAACCGGGGCGCTGACCGGCACGTCGGGGGCGGGCTCGGTGGTGCAGCTGTTAACCCAGATGTCGGCCCAGCTCGATGAACTGGGCGCCACGATCGTTACCTCGCGGGGCACAGTGGCCGAATTATTCACCGAAGGGTCAAGCCGTCTTTCGACCATGCGGACCCTTGTTTCGGCCCCCGGCGAAGTGCAGCCCCGGGCCGACCTGTTCGCCGCCGAGGCGGTGGCGTTAACCGGGGTTGTGGCGGCGCTGGAGGCAACGTCCATCGCCTCATCGGTCAAACGGGCGGCTGATGATTTATCGCTAGGGTTCATTGCCCCGGTGGCCGACGGGTTCTCCCCCGATCTGGTGCAGCGCCAGGACGAAATCATGGAAACGGTGCGCGCCTCGGTGTCCGCCCAGTCCAACGCCCTGGCCGCAGCGGCGCAATCCATACTTGAACAACCAAGGGTCAGCCCGCGCCGGTTCGTACCCTTGTCCACCGCCGAGGCCGTCTGGCGCTATGCAAGTGATTTTGCCCCCTCCTGGGCAGGCGCCATCTCCATCGACCTGCTGCCCATGGTTTTGGTATTCGTTTTGTCGGTGGTGCACAGCGCCAGCCGCCGGGAGGCGGTGGCTCTGGCTGCCGCCGACCGGATTACTGCCGGTGAAATGATGCGCTCGGTGGCGCTTTACCGGCAAATGGCCGCCGCCGCCGGTGACAGCACCGCTGAAATGGACGAAATGCTGACCAAACCACCGCCCGGGAAAGCTCCCGAGATCAAGGTCGAAGAGGCCCCGATTGTAGCTGAAGATACCAAGGTGACACCGCTGGATCCGGCCAAACGCAAGTCGCCCAAATGAGCATGGCGCCGGTGCCGCCAACCGCTGATTCACCTGGACCAACCCTTGCACCCACCCTTGCACCCACCCTTGCACCAGCCCCGGCCCGCGAGCGATGGTTTGGCGACGGACCCTTGATGCGGCTGGTGTTTTTGGTGCTGCTGGGGGGGGCGGGGGCCACATTATGGCTCGACTACAACACTCTGGCGGAGCGTGACGGTTTTGTGCCTGAATTGGGCGTACAACCGGTTCTGCCAGCCATCGAGCGGCCCGAGATCGACCCGGACGCGCCCCGTTTTCGGCCCGACCGGCAAGTGACCACCGACCGGGAGGCCCTGCGGGGGGCGCTGCGAATTGAACTGGGGGCCAGCGGGGTGCTTGAACTTGTGGGTACCATCGATGTGGGTGCGGGCGAACGATTTGCCGACGAAATTGGCGCCCGGGGCGAATATATTACCGAAATTTCCATAAGTTCGCCGGGGGGATCGGTAAATGACGCACTGGAAATTTCCACCCTGATCCGCGAACAAGGTTACAGGGTCCGGGTGGCGGACGGGGCGTTGTGCGCTTCTTCGTGCCCGCTGATTTTGGCCGGTGGGCCGGACCGGATCGTCGGTGAGGACGCGGTTGTGGGGGTGCATCAGGTGTTTGGCGATGTTGCAACCCTGCCCGGCGCCGCACAGGCCATGTCAGACGCCCAGGTCACCACCGCCCGGATCACGCGGCATCTTGAAGAGATGGGCATCGCCCCCCAATTGTGGATCAATGCCCTGGAAACGCCCCCCGACCGGTTGTTTTATCTCAGCAATGAGGAATTGATCGAGTTCGGCCTGGCGACACAAATTGTGCTTCACCCGGAGGGCTGACGCCGGTTAAATTGTGCGCCCGCCATCCACCTGCATGGCCAGCCCGGTTATCATGTCGGCCTCGTCTGAACATAAAAAACAGGCGGCATTGCCCACGTCGGTGGGGGTGGAAAAACGGCCAAGGGGAATGGTTGCGAGAAATTTTGCCCGGATTTCCGGGGTATCCTCGCCCATGAACGATTTCAGCAACGGGGTTTCGCCGGCTACCGGATTTAACGCATTGACCCGAATGCCAAACGGGGCCAGCTCGATGGCCATGGATTTGGTGGCCGTAATCATGAATCCCTTGGAGGCATTGTACCAACTCAGGTTCGGCCTGGGGGATACGCCGGCGGTGGAAGCAATATTTAGAATGACCCCGGCGCGGCGCTGTTTCATGGGGGGCACAAAATGACGGGCGGCAAGAAAGACCGAGCGGGCATTGACGGCCATCACCCGGTCAAAATCTGCGACCGAAATTTCTTCCAATGGCGCCGGCAGATGGGTGACCCCGGCATTGTTAACCAGTATATCCAATGGCCCCAGTATTTTGGCCGCCGCTTCGGCCAGACCGGCCACACTGTTGTCGTCTGACACGTCGCATTTATGGGCAAAAGCGCGCGCGCCCAGCGCCCCGGCGACTTTTTGGGCGGCATCAAAATTTATGTCAGCGATGAGCACCGTGGCCCCTTCGGCAATGAACTTTTCGGCTATCCCGGCTCCGAACCCGGATCCGGCGCCGGTGATGATGGCGGTTTTATCGGCAAGGCGCATTGTTTTTTCCCTCAGGTTCCATGATAGGCGGCAACGGTTTTAAGGGCGGAGAACCCATAAAGGGCCTCAAAGCCCTTTTCACGACCGTGACCGGATTTACCAAAGCCGCCAAAGGGCAGTTCGACCCCGCCGCCGGCCCCGTAATTGTTGATAAAAACCTGACCGGACCGGATGGCCCGGGCCAGCCGCATCTGGCGGGCCCCATTGGCGGTCCACACCCCGGCGACCAGACCATATTCGGTGTCATTGGCCAAAGCGATGGCGCCGGCTTCGTCATCAAAAGGCATCACCACCTGCAGCGGGCCGAAAATTTCATCTCTGGCCAAAGCGCTTTCAGGCGCCACATCGCCCACCAGCACCGGCGGGCAATAATAGCCCCCTTCAGGCAGACCGGCCGGCAATTGCCCCTTGGCGACGATTTTTCCGCTCTTTTCAGCCTGCTCAACAAACCCTTCGACTGTTTGAAGCTGTTTTGCTGAAATCAAAGGCCCCAGATCACGATCATCAAGGGCGGGACCAATGGAAAGTTCGCGATAGCGCGCCGCCATGCGTTCGATCACCTGATCATAAACCGGGCGTTCCACCAGTAGGCGCGAGGCGGCGGAACAGGTCTGCCCGGCGTTCTGAATGCCGGCATTGACTAAAAAGGGCAGCGCTGCGTCCAGATCGGCGTCTGCAAACACCAGTTGGGGGGATTTTCCGCCCAGCTCCAAGGTGACGGGCACGATGTTGTTGGCCGCCGCCGCCTGTACCGAGGCGCCGACCCCGACCGAACCGGTAAACGACAAATGATGGACGCCGCCGTGGCGGGCCAGAGCGCCCCCCGCGGTCGGGCCGCCGCCGGGAACGATGTTGATGGCACCGGCGGGAAACCCGGCCTCATGGGCCATGGCGGCAAAGGCAAGGGCGGTCAGGCAGGCTTCGGCGGCGGGCTTGATGACAATGGCATTGCCCATGGCCAGCGCCGCCCCCGCCGAGCGGCCAAGGATCTGCATGGGATAGTTCCACGGTATGATGTGGCCGGTGACCCCGTGGGGCTCACGCAAAGTATAAACCGTGTAACCGGCCAGATAGGGGATGGTTGCCCCGTGAACCTTGTCGGCGGCACCGCCGTAAAACTCCATGTAGCGGGCCAGGGCGCGGGCGTCGGCGGTGGCCTGTTTTAAGGGTTTACCCACATCAAGGGCTTCGAGCCGGGCCAGTTCTTTTGTTTTTTCGGCAACCAGGCGGCCCAGGCGGGCCAGCAGCCGGCCCCGTTCGGCGGCGGTCAGGGCGCCCCATTGACCGCGCAATGCCCCTTTGGCGGCGTTTACAGCCAGATCAATGTCCGCGGCCTGCCCGTCTGCGATTTCGGCCAGAACCGAGCCGTCCGAAGGGTTCATCAGCTCCAGGCGTCCGCCGGCCACGGAGGGCTGCCAGCGACCGTTGATAAAACACGGGGCAGGGTCGAACCAGTTGCGGTTAACGGTGTCTGATGGGGTCATGTTTTTCCAACGGGTGTTTTGTCAGGCGTGTTTCAGCCGCCGGGCAATGGCTTCATCCAGGGAAGGGGCCGAGGCGAGCAGTTCCCTTGTATAGGCGTTCTGGGGGTCGTTGAACACTTGGGCGGTTTCGCCCTCTTCGACGATTTCGCCCGATTTCATGATCAGAACCCGGTCGGTTACGGCCCGCACGACGTTCAGATCATGGGAAATGAACAGGTAGGACAGGTGCAGCCGGTCGGAAAGTTCCGCCAACAGATCAAGGATCTGGGCCCGAATGGAGACATCCAGGGCGGAAACGGCCTCATCGAGAATGATCAGCGCCGGCGAAATGATCAATGCCCGGGCAATGGCGACGCGCTGGCGCTGTCCGCCGGAAAACTCGTGAATGAACTTTTGCCCGTCTTTGGGGTCCAGGCCGACTTCTTTTAAGGCCAGCGCCACCCGGTCGGCGCGCTCTGAGCCTGCCGGGGCGGCGGCGCCGAGCAGGTGAAATGGTTCGGCCACGGAACGGGCTATTGTGTGCCGGGGGTTGAACGAGCCGTAGGGGTCCTGAAACACAACCTGCATCTGCCGGCGGGCCTCGGGCGCGTCCACCGGGCGATCCTGGAGGAAAATCTGGCCGCCCTGAAGCGGTTCAAGGGCCAGTATTGCCCGGGCCAGGGTGGATTTTCCGCACCCGCTCTCGCCCACCAGCCCCAGGTTTTCGCCCCGGTTGAGTTGCAAGGAAACCTTGTTGACCGCGCGAAACCGACCCGGGCGGGCAAACGGCGAAGTTCTGGGCACAACGTAATCGCGCACCACATCCCGGGCGACAAGAATGGGTTCATCGCTGGCATTTTTCGGCGGGCCGGCCCGTGCGGGGACATGGTTTGAGGCCTCAAACAGGGCTTTGGAATAGGGATGTTTGAGATTTAGCAGCAGTTTTGTCGCCGGCCCTCGTTCGACAATTTCGCCTGCCCGCATAATGGCGATCCGGTCGGCATGCTCGGCAACCACCGCCAGATCATGGGTAATCAGGATCATTCCCATGCCATCCTCATCGACCAGCCGGGCTAGCAAATCGAGAATCTGGGCCTGGGTGGTCACATCGAGGGCGGTGGTGGGTTCGTCGGCAATGAGCAGGGCGGGGCGCAGGGCAATGGCCATGGCAATGACCACCCGCTGACGCTGGCCCCCCGAGAGTTCATGGGGGTATCGATTGAGGGGAAACCGGCTTTGGGGCAGCTCCACCCGTTCCAGGGTCTGGCCGGCGATCTCACGTGCTTCGGCCCGGGAGCGCTTTTGATGAACCAGAACCGTTTCGGCCACCTGATCGCCTATGGTCATGACCGGATTAAGGGCGGTCATGGGCTCTTGAAAAATCATGCCGATTTCGCCGCCGCGCACCGCGCACATTTCGGCTTCGGTGTGCCCGGCCAGATCGGCGCCCTTGAGCAGGATCTTGCCCCCCAGACGGGCTCCGGTGGGCGCAAGCCCCATGATCGCCAGGGCGGTCATGGATTTGCCTGACCCGCTTTCGCCAACGATACCAAGCACCTGACCGGCATCTACATCGAGATCAATCCCGCCCAGAATGGGGGTGCTGCCAATATCAAGGACCAGATCGCGAACCGACAACAGTTTCATTGGCGGGACCGGCGCAGGCGGGGATCAAAAATATCGCGCAATCCGTCCCCCATCAGATTGAGGCCCAAAACCGTGAACACAATGGCCAGCCCGGGCACCAGCGCCATATGGGGGGCAAACGAGATCATCGTCTGGGCATCGGCCAGCATGCGCCCCCAGCTTGGCAGGGGCGGTTGGGCGCCCAGGCCCAGATAAGAAAGGGCGGCCTCGGCCAGAATGCCCAGGGAAAACTGGATGGTGCCCTGCACGATAAGCAGGTTGGTGATGTTGGGCAGGATATGCTCGAAGGATATTTTGGCCTTGTTTTTGCCCGCAACCCGGGCGGCCATGACAAAATCCCGGGTCCACAGGCTTAAAGCGCCGCCCCGGGCCAACCTGGCGAACACGGGAATATTGAAAATTCCGATGGCGATGATGGCATTGATGGCGCCGGGGCCGAAAATAGCGGTGATCATGATGGCGATCAAAAGGGCGGGAAAGGCAAAGATGAGATCATTGGCGCGCATGATGATCTCGTCGAACAAGGTGCGCCGGTTGGCCGCCGCCATTAGCCCAAGCGGTACGCCAAACCCGACGCCGATGCCCACGGCAACAAAAGCAACGGCAATGGAGGTCTGGGCGCCAACCATGACCATGGCCACCATATCGCGGCCCAAATGATCGGTGCCTAAAGGGTGCGCGGGGGAAAACCCCTGCAGTTTGCCCGCAATATCCAGAACAGTGACATCATAGGGGGTCCAGAACAGGGAAACTAACGCAACGGCGGCAAAAAACCCGGTCAACGTCGCCCCGAGGACAAATGAACGGGAGGTCCGGGCGGCAAACCAGAGGGAAGTATCGGGCCCGCTCACCGGTTTTTCCTCAAGCGGGGATCGGCGGCGCCATAGGCGAGATCCACCAGAAATGTAACGAGAATAACCGCGAAAACCAAAATCATGACCACGCTTTTAACGACAATAAGATCGCGCTGGGTGATGCCCTGAAAGACCAGCCGGCCAAGGCCGGGCAGGAAAAACACGTTCTCTATGACGATCGCCCCGGCCAGCAGAAAGGAAAATTGCAGGCCCAGAATGGTCAGAACCGGTATGAGAGCATTGCGCAGGGCATGGCGCCAGAGCACCTGGGCCCGGGTCAGGCCCTTGGCCCGGGCGGTGCGAATGTAGTCCTCGTCAAGGGTATCGATCAACGAAGAGCGCATGACCCGGGCCAGAATGGAGGCCTGGGGCAGGGCAAGGGCAATGGCGGGCAGGGTGAGGGCCTTGATGGCGGGCCAGAACCCGGCGTCCCAGCCGGGGAAACCGCCAGCGGAAAACCAGCGCAGCCAGATGGCAAAAACCAATACCAGCAACATGGCGAACCAGAAATTGGGCACCGCCACCCCAAGCTGGGTGACCCCCATAATCGACAGATCGGCACCTGAATTGCGGCGTATCGCGGCCAGCAGACCAGCAGCGAAGGCAACAATGGTGGACAGCAAAAGGGCATAGATGGCCAAGGGCACCGAGACCCACAACCGGTCGCCGATCAGGTCAGAAACCGGGACCCGATAGGTATAGGAAATGCCGAAATCACCGCTGAGCAGACCAAATATCCAGGAAAAATATCGAATGAACGGGGGGGCATCAAGGCCAAGCTGGTCTCTTAAGGCGGCGATGGTATCGGGCTGGGCGTTCAATCCCAGCATCAGGGCGGCGGGATCCCCCGGCACCACTTCGATCACAATGAAAATGACGATGGAGGCCACGATCAGGCTTAGACACAAGGACACAAACCGGCCGGCGACAAATGTCAGCATGAAAGGGTCCTGTAACGAAATGCCGGGGCGTCGACCGTTTTCAGCCGGCCGCCCCGTACGTTCATTTGGCGCTTATTCCTGCCAATAGACCCCGGTAAGGTCATTGGCCTGGGTGGGGGAATTTTCCCACAGGCCAACCAGTTTGGAATTGGCAACCCCGGTTTTGGCCAGCTGGAATAAAAACGCGACCACATAATCGTCGGCAATCCGGCGCTGGGCGTCGCCCAGCAACTTTGACCGTTCTGCAGGATCGGTGGCGTTGTTCAGATCGGCCATGATCTGTTTGAATTCGGCATTGTCATAGCCGAAATAGTAATCGTCGCGGCCATAAATTCCGATGTCAAAAGGTTCGGTGTGGGAGACAATGGTGAGGTCAAAATCCCGGTCGTTCAGAAACACGGAATTGACCCAGTCGGACCATTCCACATTGGTGATCTCGGTGTTGATCCCGACGGCACGCAACTGGGCGGCAATGATCTCGCCGCCACGGCGGGCATAGGTTGGGGGGGGCAGTTTCAGGGAGAGGGTAAGATCGGTGATCCCGGCCTCGGCCAGAAGTGCCTTGGATTTTTCCGGATCGTAATTCGACTGGGCGGTTAAATCCACATAATCGATATTTGTGGGGTTGAAGTGGGTGCCGATGGGTTCACCAAAGCCGAACATGGCCCCGTCAATGATCGCCTGGCGGTTTATGGCATGGGCAATGGCCTGACGCACCTTGATGTTGTTGAGGGGTTCGCGCCGGTTGTTCATGGTCAGGATGGTCTCGCCCTCGGTGGTGCCGACAATGACATTAAAACGCGGGTCGGCATCGAGCTGGGGCAGGGTTTCGGGGGCTGGAAAGTTGGGGAATGCATCCACATCTTCCGCCATCATGGCCGAAAACGCGGCGGTGGGGTCTGAAATGAACTTGAAAACCACATTTTCCAGTTTGGCCGGTTCGCCCCAGTAGTCGGGGTTGCGGGCCAGTGCCACATTGTCGCCCTGGGCCCAGTTGACGAACACGAACGGGCCGGTGCCGATGGGATTGGTAGCGTTGTCCGCAGCGCTTTCAGGCGCGACGATGACCGCATCGCCCCAGGCCATATTAAACAGGAAATTGCCGTTGGGTTTGGACAGGGTAATGCGCACCGTGGTGTCATTGACCGCCTCAACGGTGGCGATATCGGCAAACAGGGCCTTTTGGGCATTGGTTGAGTCTTCGGCCACGGCCCGCTCAAACGAAAACACCACATCGTCGGCGGTCATGTCGGTGCCGTCATGGAATTTAACGCCCGGGGCCAGATTGAACGTATAGACCAGCCCGTCTTCAGAAATATCCCAGGACCAGGCGAGGGCGGGCAGGATGGCGCCATCGGAGCCAAATCTGGTGAGCCCTTCGAACACATTGGCGTATACCACTTCGTCAATGGCGGCGGCGGCGCCGCCAGTGGGGTCCAGGTTGGGGGGTTCGAGAACCATGCCCACGGTAAGATTGGTCTTGGCGGCAAAGGCGGGCAGGGTTGCCCCGGCCAGAACCATGGCCGTGGCCAGCGCCCCAACCAGCGCCAGAGGCTTTGCATACATGTTCATGATTATCTCTCCCACTTTTCTGGGGTGCCGTGCACCCCGTTTTTACCGACAACGCCGGATCAATCAGGTTGAGCCGGTCAGTTCCATGAGGGCAAGCGCCATAACCTTTGCGCTTTCGATCATGTCGTTTATGCCCACATATTCATCGGGCTGGTGGGCGAGATCAAGAATTCCGGGTCCGTAGGCGATACAGTTCTTTAATCGGCCTATGCGGTCAATATGCTTTTGATCATAGGTGCCGGGGGAAACCACATATTCCGGCGCGCGTCCAAACACGTTTTGAATCGATTTTGCCACCGCCTCGACCACCGGGGCGCTCTTTTCGGTCAGGGTCGGCGAGACCTGCCACATCTCGTTCAAATCATACTCAAAACCGGGGCGGGCGTTTTTGACCCTTTCGAGCAGGTCGATGATTTGGCCGCGCACCTCATCAGCGCTTTCCTCGATCAGATAACGCCGGTCGATGATCATGCGGGCACTGTCGGGCACCAGAGCGGCAGGAAAACCGGTGTATTCCACCTCGGGCTCGGCCAGCCCCCCATGAAAGGAATTGATGTTAAGGGTCGAAGAGCGGGCGCCCTCGGGAACCACGGGCATTGCGGTGCGTTTTTTTGCCAGGGCGGGCAACAGCGAGGTTTCCATCTCGGCCAATACCGCGCCCATATGGCGAACCGCGCAATCCCCCAGAAACGGCATGGAGCCGTGGGCAATGCGGCCATGGGTTTCAATTTCGGCCCACCAGACCCCCCGATGGCCCAGACAGATACGGTCCTTGTTCAAGGGCTCGGGAATAATGACGTGCTGTACGCGCTGGGGAGAAAAATATCCCTGTTCGGCCAGCCAGGCGACACCGCCAAAGCCACCGGTTTCTTCGTCGGCAGTGGCGGAAATCTCTATGGCGCCGGCATAATCGGGGAAAGTGGCAATAAACGCCTCGGCGGCAATGATGGAGGCGGCCAGCCCTCCCTTCATGTCGCAGGTACCGCGCCCGTAGATTTTGCCGTCCTTTTCCTCAGCCGCGAACGGGTCGAAGGTCCAGCCCCTGCCGGCGGCGACCACATCGATATGGGAGTTGAAGTGGATGGTGTCGCCCGGGCTGTTTCCGCTATGGCGGGCGATCAGGTTCCAGCGCGGATGTGTGTCGCTGTCGCCGGGGGTGCCCTCGGCCCGTATCAATTCAACTTCAAAACCGCCGGAAGCCAAACGCTTTTCAAGATACTGGCAAATTTCGAGATAGCCAACACCGGGGGGATTGAGGGTGGGCATGCGCACCAGGTCTTTTGTGAGGGCCACCAGATCCTCGCGCCGGGCGGCGATGGCATCGACAAGGGCCTGGGTTCGATCCGGCACGGGCCAGGTTCCAATCGGGTAAATGCAAGAGGTCGAGACGTGGGGTCGAGACTTGGGGTCGAGACTTGGGGTCGAGACTGGGGCTACGACCTTGGGTTGTCAACGCGGGGGTTTTGACAAGGTGTCGAACCGGGCCCAACCGGTCCCGGCGCTTTTTGTTAGAAAAAGTGGCGCCGGTGCCGGGCGGGCAGATCGTTCAGATCCATTGAAACCAGCACATCGGTGGTGTTGAAAACCGGGTCGGGCCGGGCCGGGCCGGTAACGGTGGCCCCGGCATCGAGATAGGCGCGCAACAGGGGCGGCAATACCCGGCGCAGAGCGCGATCCGCAGGTGACGAAGGCGTGATTTTCGCCCCCCGCCAGCTTATGAGCCAATCAAGAGCCGGCTGGTGGGGCGAAGGATTTGCACCGGGCAGGCTGGCGGTACCAAAATAGGCGCCCAGCCGGTGGCGCGCGGCATAGGCGAACAGCCCGGCCCAGAGCTTTTCAACCACACGCCGGCGGCGATAGCGCTGGTGGACACAGGCGCGGGAAATTTCGCACAGGCCGGTGGGGAATTGTTCGTTCACCGGGGCAAGGTCAAAGGCGGGGCTGGCGCAAAACTGCTCCGGCCCGAATTTCAGCTTATGACGAATGGTGCGGCAGGTGCCCACCACCGGAACGCCCCGGCCATTGGCAACCGCCAGCCGGTCAATGACAATCAAATGATCAGCGCCATCGTCCAGGGGGTCAAAAACCCGACCGGCGCGTTGAAAACTGGAAGGGGCGGCCAGTTCCCGATCCACAAAGAACGCCTTGTAACGCAGCTGCTGGGCGGCACGTATTTCAGCGCTGGTTGTCGCCAATCGCACTTCAAAGCGGGCCGACCGGGCTAAAACAGCGGCTTCCCGGTTCCGGTCACTGTTGCGATGCCCGAGGTTGGCAATGCCGGCGCCGGTATCGTCAACCGGGCTGGCACCATCGAACAGTACGCTCACGCTCTTGCTTTCTCGATGGCCGGATAAAGAGCACGATAGCGGGCATACTGGTCCCCATAGGCGTTTTTAAGGGCGGGATCGGGGGCAATGGTTTTGCGAATTTCCGGGGCGGTGCACACAACCAGCGGATCGGCGCCGGTGGCCGCACACAGCCCCAGACGGGCGGCACCAAACGCACCGCCAAAATCGCCGCCGAATTTGCTGACCTGGGGCACATGGATTTCCATATCGAGATTTGTGGCCAGCATTTTCAGCCACAGATCCGAATTGGAACCACCGCCGACAGCAAACAGGCGAGAAATTTCCGTGCCGGCTTTGGCAAACACCTGCTGGCAATCGCGAAAGGCAAATGCAATGGCTTCCATGACCGCCTGGGCCAGCGTGACGGGATCGGACAAATGGGAGAGGCCGACAAATGATCCCCGGGCGGCGGCATTGGCATGGGGGGTGCGCTCGCCGGACAGATAGGGCAGGAATATCTCGTTGGCGGGGCCGGTAAACCCCGCCTCGACCCGACCAGCCAGGCTTGCGGCGTCGTTGCCGGTAAGCCCGGCCAGCCAGTTCAAACTGTCGGTAGCACTTAATATCACCCCGGACTGGTGCCAGGTACCCGATATGGCATGACACAGGGCATGCACGGCGTCCTGGGTATTGGGGCGAAACCTGTCATTGCAGACAAAAAGAACCCCCGACGTGCCCAAAGAAACAAACCCCTGCCCGGCCCGCACGGCGCCGATCCCACAGCCCGAAGCGGCATTGTCACCGCCACCGCCGGCCACCACCACCGGCCCGGTCATGCCCCAGCGGCTCGCCAGTTCGCGTTTAAGGGTACCGGCCGGTTCCTCTCCCTCAACCAAAGCGGGCATATGGGTCTGGTTCAGGCCGGTAACCGCGAGCAATTCGTTTGACCAGGCCCGCCGGCCCACATCGAGCCACAGGGTACCCGAGGCGTCGGACATATCGCAAAAATATTCACCGGTGAGCAAAAAGCGCACATAGTCCTTGGGCAGCAAAACCCGGGCAATGCGATCGTAAATTTCCCGCTCATGTTCTTTCACCCAGAGGACTTTTGGCGCGGTAAATCCGGGCATGGCGATATTGCCGGTTATGGCGCGCGAAGCCGGGCAGGCTTGTTCAATTTGAGCGCACTGGGCGCCCGACCGGCCATCGTTCCACAAAATTGCCGGGCGCAGCACGTTGTTGTCGGCGTCCAGCAGGGTGGCGCCGTGCATCTGGCCGGACAAACCAATCCCGACCACCGCCGCCGTCTCGGCGGGACGGGATCTGGACAGACCATCGAGGGCGGACCGGGTGGCTGTCCACCAGTCGGCCGGGTCCTGTTCGGACCAGCCGGGCCGGGGACGGGAGATCGCCAGCGGAGCGGTAGCGTCCGCCAGGGCCACGCCGGCGCCATCCATAAGCAGGGCCTTGACCCCGGATGTACCCACATCAATGCCGATATAATTTTGCGCGCCCGCCATGTCCTGCCGTCCTTGTCCGGGGTCCGTTTATCCCGATTAGAGCGCGGTTGACAGGCCGGCGCAAGCGGCTCGGGATATGGGACCAGAGCCCCCCAAGATTGGCCGCCGAACCCTGCCTGGGGTTAGCTGATCAGGCCTGTCAGCCGTGCGGCGGCGCCAAGCCAGCCCGTGGCCAGACCGCCCAGCAGCAGGGTATGCACGAGAACAATGGCCAGGGTGGCCGTCTGGAACGAGGTTTTGTAGCGCTTGTGGCGAAACATGTGCTGGGCGAGCAGGCCGCCAATGATGCCGCCGAACAGATCGACAAGCAAAAGCCGGGTTTCGGACACCCGGAACAGGCCCGACTGGGCCGCTTTTTTATCCCAGACATAAAGCACCAGCGACAGGCCGCCCATCAAGGTATAGGCGGCGGCAATGGCCAGGGGCACATTGCCAAACACCAGACCCAACTGCAAGGTAACCAATAAAATGGCGGCGGTGGCCAGATGCAGGGACAGAAACCGTTCGCGAACCACCGGGCCGAGCACAAGAACCCCCCCGGCGGCGGGCTTGTCATTGCGGCCCGGCAGGATATCAAATTCCAGTTCATCGCCGATTTTCGGCCTTGGCTGCCCGTCGGCCAGAGATTTGACATGAACAAACACGCGATCGGTTCCACCCGGCAGGCGGGCAAAACCGAAGCCGCGCCTATCGTCCCAATCAACCAGTTGTGCCTGTACCCGCGCCATTATGAACTCCCAACAATGGTGCCCCCGGTTCATTCATACATTGCGCTGGTTAAGAGGGGCTGACCGGGGCCGGTTAATTTTGGCCCCTGGGCTACTTTTTTTCAGCCAAATCCGACCCGGTAGCTGAGCGCTTCGGCAATGTGGGGCCGGGCAACCTGCTCGTTCCCGCCCAGATCGGCCAGGGTTCGCGCCACCTTGAGCACCCGATGGAAGGCCCGGGCCGAAAGGTTGAATTTTTCCGCCGCTGAAACCAGCAGGTTTTTTGTCTGTGCGTCCAGCACGACAATTTTTTCAATTATCGCGGAAGAAGCGGCGGCGTTGGTATGCACCCCGGCAGCGCCCAGACGCTCAAACCGCTCCGACTGAACGGCGCGGGCGCGGGCAACGCGGGCGGCGACCACAATGCTTGGTTCGCCTTTTGCGGTGCCGATCATGTGGGCGGCGGAAACCGCGGGCACATCCACACGAATATCAATCCGGTCGAGAAACGGCCCGGATATCCTTGCCTGATAATCGGCGGCACAGGCCGCGCCACGACGACAAGTGTGCCCCGGGGTGCCGGCCATGCCGCACCGGCAGGGGTTCATGGCCGCCACAAGTTGCACCCGGGAGGGGTACGAGACGCGATGATTGGCCCGGGCAATGACGGTTTCCCCGGCCTCAAGGGGCTGGCGCAACCCGTCCAGCACGGCAGGGGCAAACTCGGGCAACTCATCAAGAAACAACACCCCGTTATGGGCCAGGGAAACCTCACCGGGCCGCACCTTGAGCCCACCACCCACCAGCGCCGCCATGGAAGCGGAATGATGGGGGGCGCGGAACGGGCGCCGGTCGGACAAACGACCCCCGGCCAACTCCCCGGCAATGGACTGGATCATGGACACGTCCAGCAACTCCGGACTTATGTAGCAAACGCACCAAGAGTTCGAGTTGTCCTATGAGGACTATCCAAGCCACAGCGCCTGCGGCTATGTTGGCTCCATGTTTAGGTGGATTGCAAAAATCTGGCATTGGGTCGTACGGGCCGAAGAGACGTACTCGATTATCATTTGGGGAATTCCGTTGATCCCTGCCGGATTCGTCGGTTGGCTTGCCTCTCGCGCTGAGCAGCATGGGTTTGT
>JAADFY010000135.1:0-3110 GCA_013152625.1 Alphaproteobacteria bacterium | reverse complement strand
CCGCGTATGCGCTTTTTGCGATGGGCCGATACTATGTAGCGACACACGCCGCATCTCACGGGACGCATCGCCGATTGATGATAAACCCAGGCGGACTGGTAAAAGCATCGCAGTCGAACGAAAAAACCGGATTGTGCAACAAGAAGCTCATATTCGGCATTCAGAACACGGCTTCGGTTCCCTTGTTCGTGAGACTCAGAAGCCGGTTCACGTTGAACGGTCGAGTTTGGGAGGACCACGATTTTGACCCTCCGGTTTTGGTGGGACCGAAGGATTCGATGCCCATGTTTTCAGGGCCAATCGAAAGCGTTGAAAAGGATGCCGTGGACTGGGTTGCCACAGTCGAAGCAAAGTATGGACCGGATGAGCACAACCTTCGCCACTACGCTCGATTCCGAGCAAAGGAATACGAAGGGGGTTTCAACATCATTGAGTCCTACTACGGTAAGGTCAGTCAAGCTGGACTACACCAGCCCTGATTGCGGCCAAGCATTGCAATAAGTACGCCGCTGAAAATTTTCCCCTGCTCAGTTTATTGCGCACATTTGCCTCAGCCTCAACAATTCCCATTGCAGAAAGACGTTCCACCAGTTGCGCGTAGGTGACCCCTTTGCGCTTCAATTCCGCTTTAAGAAGGTTTGCGGCCTTCAATTCCCAGTTTGTTTTTCCGGGCATGTATCACCTGTGATAAGGAAAGTATCGCAAATAATTACATATACCCTTGTATGTGCCACGTCAACGTACTATATACGATACCTACGTATCGGAGATAGTTACAATGACACAGCACTTCCTCTTATCAGCCGCCGCCCGCACTCTCAGCCTTCGTGAAATCTATATGGCTGGCGAGCGCAAGGCATATGACGTTTTCAAATCCATGCGTTGGGAGAACGGGGAACCTGTTTGTCCCCGGTGCGGGTGCTATGAGGCTTATAAGATTACGACGCGCAGGAAATTCAAGTGCAAGGCTTGCTACCATCAGTTTTCGGTAACGAGCGGCACCATCTTCTCTAGCCGGAAAATGGACTTCACCGATTTGCTGGCGGCGATTTGCATTTTCGTAAACGCTGCGAAGGGCGTTAGCGCCCTGCAACTGTCCCGCGATCTGGACTGCCAATATAAAACGGCATTTGTCGTGGCTCACAAGCTGCGTGAGGCTATGAAGAACGAAAAGGATACGTCACCCCTCAATGGCGATGTTGAGATCGATGGTGCCTATTTCGGTGGCCACATTCGCCCCACCAATTTAGAAGTTGATCGCATTGACCGCCGCTTGGCAAAGCACCAGACGGGCACTCGGCGTGTTGTGGTGGCCATTCGCCAACGCAAGGGCCGTACGCTGCCATTTGTCGTTATGGGCGAACATGAGGGCGTTGAACTGGCGAAACGCTACGTCGACCGCCAAGCTATCATGCACGCCGACGAAGCATCCCACTGGGACGCCCGTTGGCAGGTTGGCCGTATCAATCACAGTGAGGGTTACTCGATAAACGGAATTTGCACGAACCAAGTAGAAAGCTATTTCTCACGTCTTCGCCGGATGGTTCGGGGCCAACACCACCACGTTTCCCCGCACTACCTGCACCAGTATGCAAACCATGCGGCATGGCTGGAAAACAACAGCCGCAAGTCAAACGGTTCAAATGCAATAAGAATTGTAGCCGGAGCAATGGCGTCGGCGGTCAGCCGGACTTGGGCAGGATACTGGCAGCGGGCAGCAGCGTAGTCAGTGTGTATTGCCCGGTTTGGGCACTTCCATGCCTAGCCGACGTTCCCAGTGGTCGACCTCACTTGGAGGGACAATCTCATCGTCCTGCAAGTCACGGAGGGGGACAAACCCCTCCGTGGCCGGATTGTACATAAATCGGACTTCGTAAGATCCGTATGGCCCTATCGCAGGCTGATCGAGGGTGCGGAGTTCGCACCCTTGCGCTTCAAATGCCTCGATGATCTGCCGTACTCTAGGCCACCATCCCGGAGCCCGAACCGGCACTGACTAGGCTACTTCCAATGTTTCGAGATACCTAATTGATCCACCGGTCTTCGGAAATGGTGATGGATTATCGATGGGCGTCACCGGCTCAATCGAAACCTGAGCCTCATTAAACATGTCCTGAAACCGATCAGGTGCTCTTGCAACGCCCGCAAGGGGCTCGCGACCGAGGCTGAGTGTGATAGCGATGTTGTCTGCGACGGACCGCATCAGCGCCATGGGCAAGTCGTGCAATTGTTTTGCATGGGCTACGATGTCGTATTCGATAGCTTGCGCGACGTATACGTTGCCCTCCCGGTAGGCTATGGCGTTGATGCAGATTTCGCTTGTGTTTTCAGTGATCATGGATGGTTCTCCAAAGCGATTAGGCACCCCCAAGACTTAACGAAACGTTAATCCCTAGAACATTGGGCATCCGAATAGAGGTGCTGTCAAGTGCCTTGGGGGTGTTGCGGCAGCATGATTTAGGCTCAGCTGACGGTTTAATCAAGCTGATTCGATTGCGACCCTTTACGTCTGGTTCATTGCGCCACGCGCCACAAATTATACTGCCCCGGTCCTTGCTCACATTCTGCCCGGCCTGCGTCTCTCTGGTGCCTGAGCGCAACAGCCACCCGCTTTGTCATAAGCCGGAGCAACCTTCGGTCGCTCTTGTCCAAGGCGCGCTCTACCAGCATTTGCAGTGCTATATCACGGGTTGTGAGCGGTTCGGCGGCTTGCCTGAGTATGGATAGGATAATTCGGCTCATTTCGCCACGGTTCGACCAGTCCTTAGGTGGCCGGAACGCCTTGGGTTTTATTGCTTCAACCTGATACTGAGGGTCAAAAATGACAAGGGTCTGGTCAATGTTTTCCATGTCGCGGAGCATTTCAGACAGGCGCTCATGCGTTGCCTCAATTTCACCGGCAAGCTGGGCGCGCTTTTTAACCAGTGCATAAATTACCTGTCGTTCTGCCATTCCATAAAGTAGGCGAAAACAACGGTTTATGGTATTAAATTGTTGGTGCGTTTGCTACATAAGTCCGAGCAACTCACGGGGTTCAAGGGGGGGCAATATGGAAGGCAACCGGGCGGCGAGCATGGATTTTCCGGCGCCGGGGGGGCCGGTCATTAAAA
>JAADFY010000134.1 GCA_013152625.1 Alphaproteobacteria bacterium | reverse complement strand
GGCCTGTTCGGTTCGCAACCCCCGGTCCAGCAATTGCGTGTTGCGTTGCGCCGCGCTTTGCCAGTAGGCCAGCGCCGCATTGGCCCCCGCCACTTCGGTTTCCGCCGAACGCACCATGGCTTCCGCGGCCCGTTCCGAAGCCTCCGCCTCAGCCAGTGAGCGTTCGTCCAGAAATCCGGCCCGCGATGGCATGATGCTCACCACCACCTGCCCCGCCTCTATGGGGTCGCCAACCTTGTAGGGAATGCGCTGCACTTCACCGCCGATCGGGGTGGTGACGGTATAGGTATCGCGAATTCGCGCGATGCCCTCGTCATCGACTGTCACCACAAGCGTGCCGGTTTCCACGCGCACCAGATCCACCAGGATCGGGCGCGGCTGCAACGCCCACCACGCCCCGGCGCCGCCGCCAACCACCAGAACCGAAATCCACAAGACCCTGCGCCATTTCATCGTGTCAGTCCCTTGTTTTCAAAACTTCTACCATATCAAGCCGGTCCACCCGGCGCTTGACCACAAGGGCCGAACCCACAGTTGCGGCCAGCACCACCAGCGCCGCACTGACATAGGTAGAGCGAAACACCACCACCGGAAACCGGAACAACTCGCTTTTCATGCCCTCGGCCATGCCAAAGGCCAGCCAGTATCCCAGCACACAGCCCAGCGGAATGGCCACAAGGGTCAACAACCCAAGTTCGGTAAACAAAATGCCCGAAACCTCGCCCCGGGTGAACCCTAAAACCCGCAGGCTGGCCAGTTCCCTGGCCCGTTCCGACAGTTGAATGCGCATGGAATTATAGACCACCCCGAACACAATGATCACCGCCAGCACCACATAGACCAGCCGCGAAATACCCAGACTTTCCCCCATGGTCGCCCGGAACGAGGCAAGGGTACTGCGTTGCAGGGTGAGCGAGGCAATGGCCGGGGTTTGTTTGACCGTCTGGTACAGCGATGAGGTCTGCCGTGTATCGAACATCAGATCGGCGCCATTGGCCACGGCCCCTTCACCCAGCGCCCGGTTCAGCGCCGTAATCTCCATGTAACCGGCAAGACCCATGAACTGTTTGATGATCTGGCTGACCGGCAGGGTTAACGTGCGCTGCCGCCCGTCGCGAATATCCACCTCAATCGTATCGCCAACCTGCACCCCGAGGATTTCGGCCAGCATTTCCGAAAGCGCCACCCCGTATTCAGGCAACCGCACCGGCTCAAGATTAACATCGATCACCCGGCTGAGATCGGTGGTTTCAAGTTTTCCGATCAGCGCGCTTTGTTTTGACCGTGGTCCAAAACGATAGGTCACCGCCAGCGCCCGGGTCGGCTCCACCGCCATCACCCCGGCCAGCCGGCCCACGCTGGCCAGCCCCCCCGCATCCACCGGGGTCGCAAAAGCTAAACTGGCCTGCTGCCGGTCGGCCTGAAAAAACGTAACATCGATCAGGTGATCCATGCTGTCGCCGGTAAAAAGACCCGCAACCAGCAAAGCGGTGGACAACGACACCCCCAGAACCGTCAGCAGCGCCCGCACCGGCGTCCGCACCATGTTGCGCAAGGCCATGGTCAGCCCCTGGGGCATTATTTTGCTTATCCCCCAGCGATCGAGAATAAACCGGCGATAGCGGGGCGGCGCCGGAGGCGCCATGGCCACCGCCGCCGACAGGCTGAGGGTGGCGCGCACCGCCTGAATGGAGCCCAGAACCGCCGCCAGAAGCGCCGCTGCCCCGGAAATGGCAAACACGTCGGGCCGGTCCTGAAAAAACAGAAACGGAAATTTGAAAAACTCCGCATAGACCGCCGCCATCCCCCGTGACAGCACCGCGCCGGCAATCCAGCCGATTATGATGCCGGCAAACGCGATCAATATCGACAGTTTCATGTAATGCCAGGCAACGGCGCCTGACGTGTAGCCCAGAGCTTTGAGCAATCCGATCTGCTCGCGTTCCAAAGCGATCAGCCGCGCCAGGGTCATGTTGACCAGAAAGGCCGCAATCGCGAGAAACATCGGCGGCAGGATAAAGTTCATGGCCGTTAAGGCGGATATTTCCGATTGCAGGTAGGCATGGCTGGACTGTAACGAACGGCCGAAGGCGCCGGTACCGCCATAGGGGTCCAGAATGGCGTCGATCCGGTCAATGACATCAATTTCGTTCGCCCCCGCCGCCAGTTTGACCGAAATCGCATTAAAAGCGCCGCTCATGTCATAGGAGGCCGCCGCCGCTGCATATCTCATCCAGATGACGCCGAAACGGCGGTCATCAGGAATGATGTCCCCCGGCGCCACCGAATAAATAAACTCCGGCGACAAAACCACGCCGGTAATCGCCAGCGTTCGCTTGTTGCCGCCAATGGTCGCCGAAAGCGTGTCCCCTGGCTCCAGCCTGTTGGCCTCGGCAAAGGCGCCCGAAATCACCACTTCGGACCGGTTGGTGGTTCCCGGCAAATGCCCGGCCACCAGAAAAAGCCGGTTTAACAGGGCCTCGGACCGATCGGGCAGCGATAGGACAAACCCGCTGGCCGGTTCTTCCAGCCCGTCAATGTCCAGCACCGCGCTTCGAAAAATCCGCCCCTCGGCCACCGCAACCCCGCTAATGGCCGCAATACGGTCCACAACCGAGTTGGGCGCCCTTGTGACATTGGCAAACAGGTCGGCGAACTCGTATCGCTCATAGTAGATCGCCCGGGTTTCGGTAAGCGCCCTGAGCGCCCCCACCCCCAGCACCAGGGTCATCACCCCCACCGCCATCACCAGCGCAATCGCCAGCCCCTGGGCCCACAACCGGCCGAAATCGCGGATAAGCTTGATATCAAGCGGGCTCACCAGGCCACCTCGGAGGGGGCCAGCCGGGTTGCATTGACCTCCTCGGACACAATACGCCCGTCCGCCATATGCAGCACCCGATGGGCAATGCGCTGAATATCGGCATTGTGGGTAATCACCACAGTGGTGGTGCCCAGATCGTCATTTATGCTTTTAAGCGCTTCAAGCACGGTAATTCCGGTCTTGGAATCCAGCGCCCCGGTTGGCTCATCACACAACAATACATTCGGCCGTTTGGCGATGGCCCGGGCGATGGCCACGCGCTGCTGTTCGCCGCCGGAAAGCTGGGAGGGAAAATGGTCCATGCGCGGCGTCAGGCCCACCCGCTCCAGCGCTTCCTCCGGGGTCATGGGGTCGGTGGCGATTTCCGTGACCAGCGCCACATTTTCCCGCGCAGTCAGGGAAGGCACCAGATTATAGAACTGGAAAACAAAGCCCACATGTTCGCGCCGGTATCGGGTCAGCGCCTTTTCCTTAAGGGCCGTCAATTCGGTCTGGCGAAAAAACGCCTTGCCCGAACTGGCCCGATCCAGCCCGCCTAAAATGTTCAGCAAAGTGGACTTGCCAGAGCCCGAATGGCCTAAAAGTACCGTCATTTCGCCTTTGGGCAGGCTCAGGTCGGTCCCGCGCAGTGCGTGAACGGCGGTCTGGCCCTGGCCATAGACCTTGGTCAAACCTTCGGTGCGAAATTCCATATCGGCCATGTTCTGGCGTCCGTGTCGAGGTCAGGCCCCGTCCTGCGGACCAACGGCGCTTGTACAGCCGCCAGACCGCCTTGCGAAGTTCATTTACGACTTTGTTGCCGGCTCTGGCAATGCACAAAGCCCCCCGGATTGCTGCCCGGTTCCGGTGCACCCCGGCACTGTCCGTTGCCCATAAAGCCGCAATTCAGACCGGCCCGCACTGATTTGGCGCAACCGCAGGCAAGATTTGAATGATCGCGGGTAAAACCCTAACTTTGTTTGACCCCGCCACCGGAAAAAGGCTGTAGCCGTGAATTCGCACAGTGCAAACAAAGCCAATGTCATCGCGTTTTATGATCTCATGTTCAACCAGGGGCGGCCCGCCGAGGCCGTTTCACGTTATGTCGGCGACCAGTACATCCAGCACAATCCCCATGTAAAAACCGGAAAACAGGGATTTATCGACTACTTTGAGAAAATGGCTCGCCAGTATTCCGGTAAATCGGTGAAATTCGTCCGCGCCATTGCCGAGGGCGACCTTGTGGTCCTGCATTGCCATCAAAGCTGGCCCGGGGGTCTCGAATATGCCGGGATTGATATTTTCCGCCTTGATGAAGCCGGCAAAATTGTCGAGCACTGGGATGTGCTCCAGGAAGTTCCCACCCAAAGCGCCCACGACAACACCATGTTCTAAACGGTTTGGATCTGCATGGATTTCGCCGTTCAGGCCGCGTTCAGGCACCCGCTGGCACCTTGCCCCAAAATTCGCTCCAATCGGGCGGTATCACTTGGCCCCGATCCGTGAGCGGGGGCGATTTCGCCCCGGAACAAAGGGTTTTTCAATGTCCAGACGTCACATTTCCCGCCCCGCAATCGCCGCTGTTGTTCTCGCCTTTTCGATGGCCGGCCCGGCGGTCGCCCAAAGTCAGGCCGATTTGCTTGAAGCCGCCGGATTGCGCCCCGGCATCCCCCTCGCCGTTGTCCAGTTGCAGGACGCCCGCGCCACCCTTGCCGTCGCCAGCGGCAACAAGGTCCGCGCCGCCCGGCGCGCCGTGCGGGACGCCGAAAAGAAACTGGCAAGAACCTGCCTTCTCTCCACCGGACGCTATCGGGACATTGATGTGTGCCTGAACGCGGTAAACGAGGCCCTGTCCGGCACCGGCCAACCGGCAATCCTTCTGGCGCCGGAGGTCGAACATCCCCCGGTCGTTGAGCCGGAACCCGAGCCTGAGCCTGAGC
>JAADFY010000133.1 GCA_013152625.1 Alphaproteobacteria bacterium | reverse complement strand
GCCAGCATCGCCCGTTCGGCAAGAATGGCCGTACGGGTCGCAGGGTCATTGAGCGGGGCAATGGCGTTTTGGGTTGGGGTGTCCCCGGCCCGGCATTCGATGCCGATGGCGCCCTGGCAGGGGGCGGGGCAAAACATGACCGGATCCAGCCTTTCGGCATGTTCTGGCGCCCGCTCCAGCCGATTGAGCCCGGCGGCGGCCAAAAGGGTCGCCTCGGCGCGGCCTTCATGGAGGCGGGCAATGCGGGTGTCGACATTGCCGCGCATGGGCACAATGTTCAGGTCCGGCCTGGCCCGGCGGATCTGAGCGGCCCGGCGCAGGGAACTGGTGCCTACACGGGCGCCATTTTCCAGTCCATCAAGGCCACCGGGGTGGCGGGTAATGAGCATATCGGCACTATCCTGCCGGACCAGAAAACAGTCCATGATCAGCCCGGACGGCAAAACTGTCGCCATGTCCTTGGTGGAATGCACGCATATCCCCCGCCAGCAGACGATCCTCGATCTGGGAGGAAAAAACCCCCTTGCCACCAAATTCCGACAACGGACGGTCGGAGGACTGGGAGCGGTCACCATCGGTGGTGATCTTCTCAATGGTAATGCGCGCTTCTTCCACCCCATGGGCCTGTGCCAGGGCCCGGCGGACTATTCGAGCCTGCACCATGGCCAGAGGAGAACCGCGGGTGCCGATGCGCACGAAGAGACCATTTTGGGGCATGGCGGAAAAATACCTTGGTTTGCGCCCTTGTGGCGAGCGGAGTTCTCCGCATAGACCCTTTGGACATGGATGGGCAAGTTCGCACACATCGCACTATGCGCGTATTGGGGATTGAAACCAGTTGCGACGAAACCGCCGCTGCGGTGGTGGAGCGCGATGGGAACGGCGTGGGCTACATCGTGTCCAATGTGGTGCGCTCGCAGCATACCGAACACGCCGGGTTTGGCGGGGTCGTGCCCGAGATTGCGGCCCGGGCCCACGTGGTCTGGCTCGATGGCATAATTGGCAAGGCGCTGGCGGAAGCTAACTGCACCCTGAATGATCTGGACGCGATTGCCGCCACCGCCGGGCCGGGCCTGATCGGGGGCCTGCTGGTCGGGCTCACCAGCGCCAAGGCGCTTGCCTCGGTAACCGGCAAGCCGTTCCTGGCCATCAATCACCTTGAAGCCCATGTGCTGACGGCCCGTCTGACCAACAATATAACGTTTCCCTATCTGGTCTTGCTGGTTTCGGGCGGGCACACCCAGATTGTTCTCGCCCGCGCCGTTGGCCGCTATGAGCGCTGGGGCACCACCCTTGACGATGCGCTGGGCGAGGCCTTTGACAAGGTGGCAAAACTTTTAAGCCTGGGATTTCCCGGCGGCCCGGCCGTGGAAGTGGCGGCGCGGGACGGCAATGCCACGCGTTTTGCCTTTCCAAGACCGCTTCTGGCGAAGAAAAACCTCGACTTTTCGTTTTCAGGGCTCAAGACCGCGGTGCGGATTGCCGCCGAGCGCGCCCAGCCCCTCAGCGCGGCGGATATATGCGATATTTGCGCCAGTTTTCAGGCGGCGGTGGTTGAGGTTCTGGCCCGGCGGTCGGCGGCGGCCCTGGCCCGGTATGCCGACCGGTTTGCGGGACGCCCGCCCGTGCTGGTGGTTGCTGGCGGGGTGGCGGCCAACCTTGAAATCCGTAAGACACTGGAGACGGTTTGTAAGAAGGCCGGCGCGACCCTTGTCGCACCACCGGGCCCGCTTTGCTCGGACAATGGGGCCATGATCGGCTGGGCCGGTGCGGAACGGCTGGCGCTGGGCGACCGCTCGGACTTTGGTTTTGCCGTACGGCCGCGCTGGCCGCTTGATGATCCCGCCATGGAGATTTGAGGGCCATTATGGGGCAAAAACAAAAAATCTATGTGGTTGGGGCGGGCAGCTGGGGCACGGCGCTGGCCCTGGTGGGTGCCCGGGCCGGGGCCAAAGTGGTGCTGTGCGCCCGCGATGAACATTGGGCGGTGACCGTCAATCAGGTACGCGCCAACGACAAATATCTGCCCGGCATTGTCCTGCCCGCCGCGATTACGGTTCAGGCCGGATATGAAGGGATTGCCGGGGCCGATCTGGTGTTGCTGGTGACCCCGGCCCAGCACGCCCGGGCGACGCTCGAAGCGATAGGCGGCGATCAGTTGGCCGGATTGCCGGTGGCCATGTGCGCCAAGGGGCTTGAAAAACACACACAGGCCCGCCAGACGCAAATCCTCGCTGAGATCGCCCCAGAAGCCGTGCCATTGGTGCTTTCGGGCCCCGGTTTCGCCCTGGATGTGGCCCGGGGCCTGCCCACCGCCGTCACCATTGCGTGCACCCATCCGGGGTTGGCCGGTCAGGCGGCACAATGGTTGGCAAGCCCCGGTTTTCGCCCCTACACCAGCGATGACCCGACCGGGGTTGAACTGGCCGGCGCGCTGAAAAACATATTTGCAATTGCCTGCGGTGCGGTGGAGGGGGCGGGGCTCGGCCTGTCGGCCCGCTCGGCGGTTCTGGCCCGTTCTTATACGGAGTTGGGGCGATTTGTGGTGGCACTGGGTGGCAAAAAAAGTACGCTGGCCGGACTGGCCGGCATGGGCGATCTGGTCTTGAGCTGCACCTCCCGCCAATCGCGAAACTATGAGTTCGGCTGGCGGGTCGGAGCATCGTCTGTTGGGCGCAAAGATACCCGCCGGTTGACCGAAGGTGTGCTTTCCGCGCCCGTAGCGCTGGAACTGGCAAATATACATAAAATCAAGGCGCCAATTACTGTGGCGGTCAATGCGTTGCTTGACGGGGATGCGGAAATTTCGCAATTGGTAAGTGAATTGATGACACGCCCCCTGCGGCGGGAAAATGAGGATCACTAAATGCAGTTTGTAATTGTGGCAAATGACCGGCCCGGTGTTGTCGAACTTCGCCAGCAGCATCGGCCCGCCCACCTTGAATACCTGATAAGTCTTGGGCCAGCGGTGCTGGCGGCAGGCCCGTTTTTGAACGAGGCCGGAGAGGGGATCGGCTCCATGCTGATTATGCAGGCAGACAATTTAGCTCAAGTCGAAGCCATGGCGGCCAACGACCCGTTTGCCCTGGCGGGCGTGTTTGCCGATGTTGTGGTGCGCCCGTGGCGCTGGTCCATCGGCAAACCGGACACCCTTGTCTGATGGCCTATTGGCTGTTCAAGACCGAGCCGGCCACCTGGAGCTGGCAGGATCAGTTGGCGGTCAGCGTCCCCGAACAGTGGGATGGTGTTCGCAACTATTCGGCCCGCATGCATATGCGCAACATGCGTTTGGGCGATCTGGGGTTCTTTTATCACTCGGTGAAAGAAAAGCGCATCATGGGCATCGTGCGGGTGGCGGTGGAAATTCACCACGATACCACCACCGACGACCCGCGCTGGGAATGTGTGGATGTCGAAGCGGTGGCGGAATTGAAAACCCCGGTCACCCTCGAACAGCTAAAGGCCGATGAACGGTTCAGGGATATGGTGCTGGTCAACAATAACCGCCTTTCCGTTCAGCCGGTGACGGCACGGGAATGGAAGCTGATCTGCGAGCTGGGCGGCATCGATCCATAAAACCGCTTTTGCAGTCCTGGGATAACAGCGAAGGGAAATGACATGGACTTTTTTGCAGTAAACTGGTTGGCGGTTATTGTCGCCACAGTCGCCAGCATGATCTTTGGCATGGGCTGGTATATGGGGTTGAGCAAACAGTGGCTGGCCGCCATTGGCAAGACGCGGGAAGAAATTTCAGGCTCCAGCGCCGCCCCGTTTGTTGTCGCAGCGATTTGCCAGTTGGTGCTCGCCTACTTCCTTGCCATGATTACCGCCGCGGTCTATGCCCCCGCTGCCGGCGCAGCGGTGGATTTGCAGCTTGCGGACGCCATTACCATGGGTGTCGTGTTATGGGCGGGCTTTATTGTCACCACCATGACCATCAATCACCGCTATCAGAATGCCAAATGGTCACTGACCATCATTGATGCCGGCCACTTTTTAGGCGTGGTGATGGTGCAGGGCACGGTTCTGGGCCTTTTGGGGTAGTGGTCACCACAATGAGCCTGGCTAGAAATCTGAGGCAATGCCGTTATTTTCCCAGTCGCCATACCGGACCGGGTCCGGCCCCTTGCGCCCGCCGATCTCGCCGGCATTTCCCGCTCCGGATCGCGCGGCCCGGCGCTGCTCGGCCTCACAAAGGGCCCGTTTCGCCGCCTCTTTGCGGCGCTCTGTTACAACCAAATTTTGCCCACGGGTCTTGTTGATCATGGTTGCGGATACCATGTTTTGAACGATAAACTCAATCGAAAGGGTGCTATCGGCCGATGCTGAATGCGATGCGAACGGGCTTTTTGCTGGCCGCCATGACGGCGCTGGTCATGGCCATAGGGTTTTTGCTGGGCGGCCCGGCGGGTACCCTGTTGGCGCTGGCAGTTGCGGTGGCCATCAATGCGTTTAGCTACTGGAACTCGGACAAGTTGGTCTTGCGCATGCAAAACGCGGTGCCGGTGGACGCGACCCGGGCGCCCAAGCTGAAAATCATGGTTGAGGAACTGGCTCGAAACGCCGGTATACCGACCCCAAAACTCTATATAATCCAGTCCGATCAACCCAATGCGTTTGCAACGGGCCGCAGCCCCGAGCATGGGGCAGTCGCGGTATCCAAAGGGTTGCTGGCCCAACTCACCCACGCCGAGGTAGCCGCTGTCATTGCCCATGAACTGGCCCATATCCGGTCCCGCGACACCCTGACCATGACCATAACCGCAACCCTGGCCGGAGCGATTTCCATGCTGGCCCAGTTCGGGTTGTTTTTCGGGGCCCGGGGCTCGAACAATCCCCTGGGGCTGATCGGAACCCTGGCCATGGTGTTTCTGGCGCCCATGGCGGCTATGGTGGTGCAACTGGCCATCAGCCGGACCCGGGAGTATGAGGCCGACCGCGACGGGGCCGAAATTTCGGGCGATCCGCTGGCGCTGGCCTCGGCGCTGGAAAAAATCTCCCAACTGGCCCGCCAGATTGACAATCCGGCCGCCCGGCGTACCCCGGGCATGGCCCACATGTATATTATCAGCCCGCTGACCGGCCAGCGCATGGACAACCTGTTTGCCACCCATCCCAATGTCAAAAACCGGATTGCGGCGCTGGAAAAACTGGCCGGTGCCCCCCTTCGCGGCCCACGGTCGGCGCACCCAGCTGAACCGCGTTATCCCGGGTCTCATCGCAATGGCAATGAAACCGGCAGTTGGCGCACACCAAGCAGTAACTCCGCC
>JAADFY010000132.1 GCA_013152625.1 Alphaproteobacteria bacterium | reverse complement strand
GCGGATACGAACGCTTTTGCGATTTCGCCGCCAATGCGGCCGTTGATCCCGAGAATGGTTACGGTGTTGGTCATGTTGTTCTCCACTGGTTTACTTGGCTGCCGGAATATGTGCATATTCATTTATGATGTGGTATGGGCTAAAAACGTATGATTGATATTCAAAAATGAACAGGATGGGGATGCGCCAACGACCTGCACCGCCAGGAGCGGGACCGGACTGGACCCTGTGGCGCAGTTTTTCCGCTGTGGTGGGGGCGGGTTCCCTGTCAGCGGCGGCAAGAGAGCTGGGCCTTTCCCAGCCCACGCTCGGGCGCCATGTGGAGGCGCTTGAACAGGCGTTGGGCACCTCGCTGTTTGAACGCATTCCCACCGGTCTGAAACCCACCGACATCGCGCTGCGTCTTTATGAGCAGGTGGAGCGGGCGGGCCTGGCTCTGGCGGAGGCGTCCATGCAGGCGGAGGGGTCGGGGGCGGCGTTGTCCGGTGCGGTGCGGATCACGGCGAGCACTGTGACCGCACATTACACGCTGCCCGCGTTGCTCGGCGTGTTGCGAAGGGAATTTCCCGCCATCCAGATCGAACTGGTGCCACGGGATTCGCCTCAAAACCTGCTGATGCGGGAAAGCGACATTGCGGTGCGTATGTTCCGGCCCACCCAGCTTGAACTTATCTCGCAAAAAACAGGTGTCTCCCCCATCGTCTGCTGCGCCCATGAAGACTATCTTGCACGGGCGGGCACTCCGGAGCGGCTCGAGGATCTATATGACCATGAGCTGATCGGGATGGACCGATCGGATCTGTTTATTCTGGGAGCGAAAGCCATGGGGGTTGAACTTGCGCGCACGGATTTTGGCTTGAGAAGCGACAGCCAGACCGCGATCTGGGAACTGGCCAGGGCCGCGCTGGGCATAAGTTTCGCCCAGGAGCACATTATCCGGCGCACACCGGGCATGGGGGTCATTCCACTGGAGCGCCTGAACATACCACCGCTGGAAGTGTGGCTGACCAGCCATCGCGAGCTTTATCTCAGCGCCCGAATCCGCGCCATTTATGACCGGCTGGCCGAGTTGCTTGGCGCCTATTTCAAAGCAGAGGGCCAACCGGGGTAAATGGCGCCACGGGCTCAAAATTTTCCGCATAATTTGCTTTCGGGTGGCCCGGCCCCGCCCTATAGTGCAGGCGCGCAATCGAGGGGCGGCCGATGGGCAATATCGTCAATATTCTGGTTCTGGTGGCCATGGCTTTTGTGGTCTTCATCCTCGGGTGGGGCCTGTGGAACATGTTTCGTGGCGGCAATTCCAACCTTAGCCAGAAACTGATGCGGGCCCGGGTCATTGCCCAGTTCGTTGCCATTGTTTTGCTGTTGGTGGCGGCATTTTTCCTGGCTCCGCGATAGGATGGCGGTGGCGGGGGGCGGTGCTGGCCGTGTTGCGACGCCTGGCGTGAACGGTGCTCACAAACAACAAAAAAAGGCATAGGGGCCGATGGTCAAGCTGAACAAGATATACACCCGCACCGGGGACGATGGCACCACCGGGCTGGTCCATGGCCAGCGGCGGCGCAAGTATGATGTGCGGATCCGGGCATTTGGCGCGGTGGATGAGGCAAATGCCGCCCTCGGTCTGGCCCGGCTTGCTGCAAAAGGCATGACCAAGATCGAAACCACCGTGCAGCGGCTGCAAAATGATCTGTTCGACCTGGGCGCCGATCTGGCCACTCCGGGACCCGACAACGGGCGCAAAACCGCCACGTTGCGCACCACCCAGACCCAGGTGGACTGGCTGGAACAGACCATTGATCAGTTCAACGAAAAACTGCCGGCGTTGGAAAGTTTCACCCTGCCCGGGGGGACCGCGCTTGGGGCCCACCTGCACATGGCCCGCACCATTGTGCGTCGGGCCGAACGGGATGCGGTGGAACTGGCAACTCGCGAACCGGGGATCAACCCGGTGGCCTTGCGATATCTCAACCGTCTGTCCGATCTGTTGTTTGTGCTTTCCCGGGTGGCCAATGATGACGGGCGCAAGGACGTGCTGTGGATACCGGGACGCGATGGCGGCGCGAACGGGTCCGGTTAACGGTTTTCCCGGTGTTTTACCCCCTTTATGATGCCAACCCCATCCGCCACGTCAAACGGGCCTATGTCACTTATGGATTGATCGCCATCAATGTGGTGATCTTTGCGGTCCAGTTTGTTCTGCCCGCCAGCAGCGCCGATTTTCTGACCGTATCATTTGGCATGATCCCGATTGTGGTGCGCGATATTGTGGTCTCCCCGGCTCCGTTTCTGCCTGACCAGATCGGGTTGCTAAGTTACGCGTTCCTGCATGCCGACATCTGGCACCTGGGAACCAACATGCTGTTTTTGTGGGTGTTTGGCGACAATGTCGAAGACGCCATGGGCCATGTGAAGTTTTTGCTGTTCTATATAGGCTGTGCCATTCTGGCGGCCCTGGCCCATCTCGCCGTCAATCCGGACAGTGCCGGCCCGCTCATTGGCGCTTCGGGTGCGGTGGCCGGCATTATTGGCGCCTATTTGATGCTTTATCCCAATGTGCGGGTCTATACGCTGGTCCGGATCATCATTCCGCTGCCCATCCCGGTTCCAGCCAGTTGGGTTTTAGGCTTCTGGATTGCCTCACAGGTCTTTTATGCCGCTGTTGCGTCGGCGGAACCGGTGGCCTGGTGGGCCCATATCGGTGGATTTGTCGCCGGGGTAGTTTTTGTTGCCGCGTTCAAGCGTTCCGAGGTCAAGCTGTTCGGGCGCCGGTCGTAGCTCTGTTATCCGGCGGTTTGACCGGCCAGAGCCGGCGAACCGGCGAACAGGGTTTCCCGTACGGCATCCAGCGAGGGTAAAACCGCCCGGCACAGAGCCCTCATTTCATCGGTTGGCGCCAGCAGGTCGGGCACCATGACCGCCTGCATGCCAGCGGCGTGGGCGGAGCGGATGCCGTTATAGCTGTCCTCCAGCGCCACGCACATATGGGGCGCCAGCCCTAAATTTTTAGCCGCAGCCAGAAACGGATCGGGGTGTGGCTTGCCCCGGTTGACATCGGAGCGGGTGACCACGGTCGCAAAATGATCAATGAGACCGGTCTGGCGGAGGCGGTCCGGCGCCGTGGGGCGCGGGGTCGAGGTGGCGACAGCGGCGGGAATATTCCGGCGGTCGAGTTCCTGCAACAGTGCCTTGGCGCCCGGTTTTACCGTCAGCCCGGCGGCGGCGAGCCGACCAACCTGTTCGTGGGTGCGCTTATTATATATGGCGAGGGGAAAATCAGGGCCAAACGCCTCGAGCATCAGGCGATCCCCCACGTCGCCGGGGGCGCCAACCTGGGCGGCGTGCAATTCTTCGCTCATGGGATATCCCAGCTCATCGCTTACGCTCATCATGGCCTGGCGGTAGAGGGGCTCGGTGTCGAGAAGCAGACCATCCATGTCAAACACGATGGCAGCAAACGGTTCGAACATGGGTGTGGTGTTTCCGGTTTTTTATCGGGCAGGCCCGAATAGGCGGTTTGGCGGCAAATGTCGAGACGGGGCCTATGACGGCCCTCCGGGATTGGTGCGGCTGTTCAAACCGGGTTTGCGCGGGGCCGAAACTTCTTGCTATCTGGGGGCATGGCCGGAAAAAAACGTAACAGCGCTTCAAACAATGCCCTGGGGGGGAACACAAGTGACTTCGAGCGGCCTTTGTCGGTACGCCAGCGGGTGCGTTACGGGTTCGAGACGGCTCTCGCTTTTGCCATCCTTGGTTTTTTTCGCCTGTTAGGGGTCAAACGGGCATCGGCCACCGGGGGATGGCTGGGGCGAAAACTGATCCGCCGGCTGGACAAGACCCCAACCGTTGCGAAAAACATGGATCGGGTCTTTCCGCAGATGAAGGCTGGCGAGCGGGAAAAATTCATCGACCGGATGTGGGAAAATTTCGGCCGCTCAATGGGGGAATATGTCCACTTTGACGCCTATGCGGGGGAAAAGGGTTCGCGCCGGCTGACCATAAACGGGCGCGAACATCTTATGGCGGCGGCCAACCGGGGCAAAGGCGTAATTGTCGTTTGCGGGCACCTGGCCAACATTGAAATTGTCGCCATTGGGCTGCGCCGGGCCGGCATGAACGGCGCCGTCATGGTGCGCCATCCGAGCAATCCGTTTGTCGCGAAATGGCTGGCCGGAAAACGCTCGAAATATGGATTGGCGGAACAGATCAGCCGGGGGTCGGGGGGCACCATGGGTATGTTTAATGCCCTGCGACGGGGCAAAACGGTCATGATCGCGGTGGATCAGGCTGTCATGGAAGGCATTGTCGCGCCTTTTTTCGGGTATGACGCCATGACAACGCCGGCCCCGGCGGCGCTGGCGCTCAAGATGGGGGTGCCCATCGTGCCGGTCGGGGTGCGACGGTTGCAGGATGAGAAATTTTCTTTTACCGCCTATCCGGCCCTGATGCTCGAAATCACCGGTGATCGCGATGCTGATATCATGGCGCTCACCACGAAGATCAACGCAGCGGTGGAGGAGACCATGGCGGCAGCGCCGGCCGACTGGCTTTGGATGCATCATCGCTGGCGTATGCCAAAGGCCCGCCGCGACGGCCAGAGCCAGCCCTAAGACGGCTCCCGGGCGACGGCGACCAGAAAATCCCACACGAACGGGGCAAAGGAGCGCCCGATCTCAAGCCGATAATGTTCGGATGTGTATTTGATCATGATGATTTCGACCCGATCGAACACGGTCCGGGTGCACGCCCCGTCCGGCAGGGCCTCCAGATCAAGCGGGCAGCCGGAGGCCAGCGCCCACCCCGCCCGGGGGCCGGCAA
>JAADFY010000131.1 GCA_013152625.1 Alphaproteobacteria bacterium | reverse complement strand
ACCTCATTGCCGGCGCCAATCAGGACGGTGAATTTGCGGCATTTCTCGGGTTTGAGTGGCATTCCAGCCAGTTTGGTGATCAGTGCGTGGTGTTTCCCGATGACCATCGACCGCTGATATTCCCCAAAGACGTTGCCACCCTGCGCGGGTTCTGCATGGAACACGATGCCCTGATGGTGCCGCATCATCTGGCCTATCCGTCCGGAAATCGCGGCGTAAACTGGGAGGTCTTCGATGAGGCTTGCACCCCGGTGGTTGAAATATTCTCCGAGCACGGCAGTTCAGAGGACGATCGCGGCCCTTACCCTTTTTTCAGCCATTCGATGGGCGGACGGCAGACCTCCAACACCGTCGCAGCGGCCCTGGCCCGGGGGCTGCGGTTTGGTTTTGTTGCCTCTTCTGACAGTCATCACGGATTTCCCGGTGCCCATGGCGAGGGGCTGCTCGGGGTTTTGGCCCATGATCTTGAGCGTTCTTCCATTCTGGAGGCGATCCGCGCCCGGCGCACCTACGCCCTGACCGGCGACCGCATCGAGGTTGATTTCGCCGTTGAAGGCGCGGTGATGGGAGAAACCATTCGAGCCGGGCGCCAGGTATCGGTGGCCTATGATGTGGGTGGCCGCGATGAAATCGACATGGTCGAAATCGTTCAGGACGGCCGGGTGGTGCACCGGGGTTTTGCCGATATTGGCCCCCCGGGGGCCACGCCGCTGTCCAGCCCCTTCCAGGTTCGTCTGGAATGGGGATGGGGCCCCTGGGGCGACCTGGCGCTTGACCGGGTCTGCGACTGGGAATTTGACCTTAGCGTTGTCGGCGGACGCCTGTTGCGCGCCTTTCCGTGCCTGCAATCGGGTCCGTTCGATGAAAACCGGCGGCACCGTTTTGTGCACAGTGGCGAAGGGCGGCTGTCCGTAACATCGTACACCGCCCGGCGCGGCGGCTATCGCGGACTTGCAACCCAGAGCCTTATTCTTGAGGTGGAAGGGGGGCCGGATACGAAATTCGAGCTGCGCCTTAAAGAACCAATCGAACGCACCACAACAACCAGAGCCGGCGAACTGGCGGCTGGCTCGCTCAATCTGGCCACCGGGCCGTTTCCCAAGGAAAGCTATCAATGGCACCGACTGGTGCCGCTGCAGGCCGCCCGCGTAACCGAAACGTGTGAGCTTTTGGTGCCCGATCACCCCTCGCACATCTATTTGCGGGCGCGGCAAAAGAACGGGCAAATGGCGTGGGCCAGCCCGATATTTCTAAACCATGGCCTAGGGTCCGGACCCTAAATGGCCAATAGCAAAACCCGGCACGATTGCCGGATGAACCCACCCGGCTGACACCCGTTATCAAATCAGGCCGGACAACAGTCAAGGAGAGTTTCAACATGACCAAGATACGCAAATTCTTTTTCGCGCTCGCCATTATTCCCGTGGTGGCGCTCATGACCCTTACGGGCGCCATCGCCCAGATGTACCCGTCCAAGCCGCTGACGCTGATCGTAACCTGGCCGGCGGGCGGCAGCACAGATGTCATCGCCCGCCTTCTGGCCGAGCCTCTGGGCAAAGAGCTGGGCCAGCCGGTGGCCGTGGTCAACCGCAAGGGCGGCGGCGGTTCGCTGGGCACACGGGCGGCGCTGGACGCACCTATGGACGGCTACACCATACTGATGACCACCAGCGGAAATCACATTCTGACGCCGCTGAAAAAAGATGTCGGATATCGCTATGACGATTTTGAACCCATCGGTCAGCTGGTTGCGGCCACCCTGGCCCTGGCGGTGCAGGCAGACTCCCCCTGGCAAAATCTCGATGACATGATCCAGGACGTTCAGGCCAATCCGGGCAAATACAATTTTGGCGCCGTGCCCTCGACAATGCCCCACCTGACCCTGAACGGACTTATCTCGGCGGCGGAGCTCGATGTGGTGCACATTCCCATGCAGGGGGGCGCCCCCGGCGTCAAGGCGCTGCTGGGCGGTGACATCGCCATGCTGCCGGCCAATTTAAGTTCGGTGGCCTCGAACCTGAAAGCGGGCAAGCTGCGGGCACTGGCCGTGTTCAACGCAACCCGTGACCCCGCATTTGCCGATATTGCGACCGCCGAAGAGCAGGGTTACGCTGTTTACGGCAATCCCTTTGTCGGCCTGGCCGTGGCCAAGGGAGTGCCCGAAGAGGTGCTTGACCGGCTGCGTGCCGCCTTAAGCACGGTTGCCAGCGATCCGGAGTTCCAGGCCAAAGTGGCAACGTCGGGGGCCGCGATCACCTATTTGCCGCCGGACGAATTTGGCGCCATCTGGGCTCGGGACTGGGGAAACTTTGAGCCGATCCTGAAACCATAACACTCCGACCGGTGACCGGAATGAAGATCGGATTTCGTGAGCTTAACGGTGATAGCTGGGTGGCGCTGGGACTGATCGCGGCCAACGCGATGTTCCTGCGCGACCTGGCTTTGACCGAATCCGAAGGCGCTTACGTCAGCACCACGACCCTGCCCATTGCGCTTTCGGCCTCCCTGATTGTGCTCGGCAGTGTGTTGCTCGTCTGGTCTCTGCTCCGGCCGGCAGCGTCACGCCCCTCCCCGCCCGACAAGGTGGAAGACTTTGGCAAATACTCACCGGTGGTACGGGTGTCCGTTGTTGTCGCGCTGACCATTGCCTACATCGCCGCCCTGCCGTGGTTTGGATATTTTTTGGCCTCGGGGGCTTATCTGGGGGGACTTTCGCTGATGTACGGCAACCGCAAGCCCCTGCCTATTCTTGCGCTGATGGTTGGCCTGCCGCTGGTCCTGATGCTGTTTTTTGAAAAATACATGATTGTGCTGCTGCCTTCGGCACGGCTTTTCGAGTAGACGGGGCGGCGGGGGGCATGGAACTTCTTCTTTCCGGACTGGCCCAGGTTCTGGTTCTTGAAACCATGGCCCTGATCGCCACGGGACTGATTATCGGTATCATCATCGGCGCTATCCCGGGGCTCAATGTGCCGCTGGCGGTGGCCATCGCGTTGCCGATCACCTTTGGCATGACCCCGATCGGCGGGCTGGCGATGCTGGTGGGGATTTACAAGGGTGGCACCTATGGCGGTTCGCTTTCGGCGGTGCTGATCAATGTGCCGGGCACCCCTGCGGCGGCAGCAACGGCGCAGGACGGCATTGCCCTGACCCGGGCCGGCAAAGCCGGCAAGGCCCTGAAAATGTCGCTCTACGCCTCGGTCATCGGTGGCATCGTCAGCGACTTTGCCCTGATCCTGTTTGCCATCCCGGTGGCGTCCTTTGCGCTTAGCATCGGCCCGCCGGAGACGTTTGCCATCGGAATTTTTGCCCTGACCCTGGTTGGCGTTCTCTCCCAGGGCAATATGCTCAAGGGCGTGATTGCCGGGGTCCTGGGTCTTTTGCTGTCGACCTTTGGCGTCGATCCGCTAACCGGTGATTTTCGACTGACGCTGGGCGTTTACAATCTTTCGGGTGGCTGGTCGTTTATTGCCCTTGTCATCGGGATTTTCGCTATCGCCGAGGCTCTGGTAAAGGTTGAACGGCCTTTGCAGGAACAGGTGATGGTGGGCAAGGTGCGCTTAAGCGACCCCGAACACCGGCTGACTGCCGAGGACTGGCGCCGTTCGCTGCCGGTGATCGCGCGCAGCGCGCCCATCGGCGTGCTGATCGGCTCCATCCCCGGCCTGGGCGCTGCTGTTTCGGCCTATCTCAATTACGGGATCACCCGCAATCTTTCCAAAACGCCGGAACGGTTCGGTAAAGGGGCAATCGAGGGGATCGCCGCGGCGGAGAGCGGCAACAATGCGGTGACCAGCGCCACCTTTATCCCGCTTTTGACCTTGGGCGTGCCCGGCGATGTCATCACCGCCATCATGCTGGGGGCGTTCATTGTTCACGGCCTGATCCCCGGCCCGGCGCTGTTCGAGCAGAATTCATCATTTATCGCCGCGTTCTTTGTCATGTTCGTTGTCGCCACCATGTTGCATCTGGTTATCGCCCGGCTCGGCATGCCGTTGTTTGTTCAGGCCACGCGCATCTCCAACAAGTACCTCTTTCCCTCGATCATGGTGCTTGGCGTTACCGGTGTTTATGTCACCACCAACAGCTTTTTTGATGTTTTCACCATGCTCGGCTTCGGTCTTATGGGGTACATCATGCTCAAGCTGCGCTTTCCGGTCGCACCGCTCCTGATCGGGTTTATTTTAGGACCCCTGATCGAGATCGGACTGCGCCAAAGCGTCATCATGTCGCGGGGCAGCATTGATATTTTCTTCTCCCGTCCCCTGGCGGCGCTGTTTCTGGCGCTGGCGGCGGGATCGGTTATCATCGTGGGGCTGCGCGAATGGCGCGAATTCCGCCGGGCCGCCGCGGCCCGAGGCACCAAAACAGGGGAAAAACCTTGAAAATCGAGCGTATAGAAGTGTTCCCCATCCGTTTGCCGCTGAAAAGCGTGCTTACCCTGGCGCGTGGGGTGTCGCGTACCCTTGAGGAAGGCAAGCAGATCGCTGTGGTGCGCATTACCGCCGATGACGGCACCGTTGGCTGGGGGGAGGCCGGGCCGAGCCGGCGCTGGTCGGCTGAGACCATCCATTCGGTCACGTCCACCATCTCGCACTATCTGGCGCCGGCACTGATCGGGCGCGATCCGTTCGATATTGCCGGCCTGCATGCCGTTATGAACACCGAACTGGCGCCGGGCCTCGACCCCGGCCAGCCGATCGCCAAAGCGGCCATCGACATCGCCATTCATGATCTGATCTGCCGCAAACTCGACATTCCGCTGCAGGCCTGGCTGGGCGGAAAACCGAGCAGCGGCGTCGAGCTGGCCCGTTTGGTCTCAGCGGCGGGCCCGGATGAC